>CALIRN010000246.1 GCA_938042265.1 uncultured Eubacteriaceae bacterium | reverse complement strand
TTTTGGTTATGGAAGTAGAGCGCCTTGCAAGAGGCAACACAAAAGACCAAGGCATAGTTTCCGATGCTTTTCGATTTTCTGGCACACTTATCATAACTCCCACAAAAACCTATGATCCAACCAACGAGTTTGACGAGGAATACTTTGAATTTGGTCTTTTTATGAGCCGCAGGGAATATAAAACTATTAACCGCCGCATACAGCGTGGCAGAATAGCCTCTGTACAGGAAGGCAAATATATTGCAGGCACAGCTCCTTTCGGCTATGACAAGGTGAAAATTAAAGGTGCAAAAGGCTACACCTTAACTCCCAACAAGGATGCTGAAACGGTCAAGCTTATATATTCTCTTTATACAGACAGCAAATCTCCCATGGGTATGTATCTTATAGCTAAAAGGCTTGATTTTTTAGGCATTAAGCCATCACTATCCGATAGTTGGAGCCGTAGCTCTATAAAGGACATACTGACTAATCCCACATATACAGGCAAAGTCCGCTGGCAATGGCGCAGGGTTAATAAAATTATGGAAAATGGTAAAATTGTTGAGCGCCGTCCCAAACGCAAGCCTGATGAATATATGCTCATAGACGGACTTCACCCTGCAATAATATCTGAGGAAACCTTTAATGCCGCACAGGCAATATTAAAAGGCAAATACATTCCTCCCGTTGCCTCAAACAAGGATTTAAAAAATCCTCTTGCAAAGCTGGTGGTCTGCGATATATGCGGCTCGATTATGACAAGAATGCACACAAAAACAGGAGAATTTTTAAAATGCTCTAATCATCATTGTCAAAATATTTCGTCAAAAATTGACCTTGTCGAAAAGGCAATTATTGAAATGCTGGAGGATTGGCTTAAGGATTATCGCATAAACTTTAAAGATAAATACCAAAAAGCAGATTTATCTGTGCAGACCAATATTATAAAAAACTGTAACGGTAAACTTTTAACCTTGAAAAAGCAGCTTACAAATACCTACGAGCTTCTTGAACAGGGGATTTATACAGTTGATGTATTTAAAAGCCGTAATGAAGCAATACAAAGAGATATTGATATCACCAAAAAATTGTTAAATCAAACAGAATATGAATACAGCCGCCTCCTTGATGAGGACACAATATTCAATAACTTTATTCCTCATACGGAGGAGCTTCTGTGGATATATTACAGATTAAATGATGCAAAATCAAAAAACGATGTACTACATGAATTGCTTGAAAAGGTAACCTACATAAAAAAAGAAAAGGGTACAAGAAACAAGCCTGCACCCTTTGAAATTAAGATATTTCCCAAGATTTCCAAGAGCCAGTTTTGAATTGGCTCTTTTACTATTACCATATATGACCGTATACGTATGGTCCTCCTATGGCAGTGGCGCCAATCAACAAGGTCAACGAGGTATTGTCATACGCAGTTACTGAAATTCCACCTCAAAAACTGCTTATGGGCATTCCTCTTTACGGCTATGACTGGCCCATTCCATATGAGCGGGGCGTTACAAAGGCAACCTCACTGTCACCCCAGCAGGCAATAATAATTGCAGCAGATAACGGGGTTGATATTCTGTACAATGAGGCATCACAGGCTCCTTGGTTCCGATATGGAAACGATACCCATGAGGTTTGGTTTGAGGATGCACGCAGTATTTATGCAAAGCTGATGTTACTGGAGCGATATAGCCTGGCAGGTATCGGCTACTGGAATTTGGCAAGGGATTTTCCTCAAAATTGGGCTGTGCTCAATGCGCTGTTTGGAATAAGACGGCTGTAAATGACAGATATATTCGTTCTCATCTGACACTATCAGTTTAACGGTAGGTACCGTACCATATACTTTAAGTCCGGAGCCTGCTGCATCTGTAAAACTATAATAACGAAAAAGGGGGCTGTCGCACTAAAAAATGAACTGCTCCCCGTCAAGTAGACAAATGAAAAAA
>CALIRN010000245.1 GCA_938042265.1 uncultured Eubacteriaceae bacterium | reverse complement strand
GTGTCGGTGACCTATTCTCGCATCCAAATAAAATTTGTTTTATTTGGCTTGCTTCACATAGGTTATATTACCACATTTTAGCATAAATTAAAAGTGTTTATCCTGCACAATTTATAAATATACTCACATTACAGCCTTAATATAGTACGGCTATTGTTAATATTTAATACAACAACATTTTTCACCCAAAGTAATTAGGCTTTATTTTTGTTAAAAGTGTACAATATAATATTTTCAGCAAAATTATGTTAAAATCAAATTCAGGTTAGCATAGACTAACATTTTTAAAACCTTATCAGGTCTGTCTGCCTTTAAATCTGCCACTTGTGCATGGGTATATAAACAAAAATTAAACATACTTTTAGTTAGCTTTTGCTAACTTTTGTAAAATTCCTTTAAAATAAGGCATAAATTTTTGCATAAAATATTTTTTGCCTTATCGAACAGCTGTTGTATAATTTTATCATTTTTTTAACAAAATAATGGAGAAATTTCCATATATTTAGTTGCGTGGTTTTCTTGACCTTTGGAGATAAAAAATATATAATAACTTGCAGAGAAGTTTATAATTACATTTTTTCGCAATGGAGGATTGTTAAAATGAAAACACAATGGCAAGGCTTTACAGGCGGCATTTGGGAGGATGAAATTAACGTAAGAGATTTCATTCAGCGCAACTATACCCCTTATGAGGGTGATGAGGCATTCCTTGCAGGTCCTACAAAAGCTACCTGTGAGCTCTGGGATCAGGTACTTGAGCTTAGTAAGAAGGAGCGTGAAGCAGGCGGTGTCCTTGATATGGACACTAAGGTTGTTTCCACTATCACCTCTCACGGCGCAGGCTATCTTGATAAGGATAAGGAAAAGATTGTGGGCTTCCAGACCGATAAGCCTTTCAAGCGTTCACTCCAGCCTTACGGCGGTATCCGTATGGCAATGAAGGCTTGCTCCGATAACGGCTATAAGGTTGACCCTGAGGTTGTAGAAATTTTCTCAACCCACAGAAAGACACACAATGCGGGTGTATTTGATGTATACACACCCGAAATCCGTGCATGCCGTTCAAATCATATTATTACAGGTCTGCCCGATGCTTACGGCAGAGGTCGCATAATCGGCGATTACAGACGTGTTGCTCTTTACGGTGTTGACAGACTTATTGAGGATAAGCAGGATCAGAAGGCATCTACTCCCGTAGTTATGTACGATGATGTTATCCGTGACAGAGAGGAGCTTTCCGAGCAGATAAGAGCCCTTGAGGAGCTTAAGAAGCTTGGTGAAATCTACGGCTTTGATATTTCACAGCCTGCAAGCAATGTACAGGAGGCTATTCAGTGGACCTACCTCGGCTACCTTGCGGCAGTTAAGGAGCAGAACGGCGCAGCTATGTCCCTCGGTCGTACATCCACCTTTATTGATATTTATGCCGAGCGTGACCTTGCTAACGGTACCTTTACAGAAGAAGAAATTCAGGAATTTGTTGACCACTTTATTATGAAGCTCCGTCTTGTTAAGTTTGCACGTACCCCTGAGTACAATGCACTTTTTTCAGGCGATCCTACATGGGTAACAGAGTCTATCGGCGGTATGGGTGTTGACGGTCGTTCAATGGTTACAAAAATGAGCTTCCGTTATCTTCACACCCTTGAAAACATCGGTACGGCTCCCGAGCCTAATATGACAGTACTTTGGTCCACAAGACTGCCTGAAAACTTCAAGCGTTTCTGTGCAAAAACATCAATCAACACCTCGTCTATCCAGTATGAGAATGATGACCTTATGAGAGTTACCCATGGTGATGATTATGCAATTGCCTGCTGTGTATCCTCTATGCGTGTAGGTAAGGAAATGCAGTTCTTCGGTGCAAGAGCTAACCTTGCAAAGTGTCTGCTTTATGCTATTAATGGAGGTGTTGACGAGGTTTCCAAAAAGCAGGTTGGTCCTAAATTCCGTCCTGTAACATCAGAGTATCTTGACTTTGATGAGGTTATGGAAAAATATAACGATATGATGAAGTGGCTTGCAGGTGTATACGTAAACTCACTTAACATCATTCACTATATGCATGATAAATACTGCTATGAAAAGCTCCAGATGGCTCTCCATGATAAGGAGGTTACCCGTTGGTTTGCAACAGGTATTGCAGGTCTGTCCGTAGTTGCAGACTCACTTTCAGCCATCAAGTATGCAAAGGTTAAAACCATCCGTGATGAAAACGGTATTGTTGTTGATTACGAGGTTGATGGTGACTTCCCTAAGTACGGCAACAATGATGACAGAGTTGATAAAATGGCAGCGGACCTTGTACACACCTTCTTACAATATGTAAAGGCTAACCATACCTACAGAGGCGGTAAGGCTACAACATCAATCCTTACAATCACCTCTAATGTAATGTACGGTAAGAATACAGGCGCTACACCTGACGGCAGAAAGGCAGGCATACCTTTTGCTCCTGGTGCTAACCCAATGCATTCAAGAGACACTCACGGTGCGGTAGCATCACTTGCCTCAGTATCAAAGCTACCCTTCAGAGATGCACAGGATGGTATTTCAAATACCTTCTCAATTATTCCAGGCGCTCTTGGAAAAGATGATATGGTATTTGCAGGTGACCTTGATATTGATTTGGATTTAAACAAATAATAAGCATAAATAACAGAGGTGCATTTTATGGATAAAGATAAACAGGCTGACGATATTGTCAGTATGATTGACAGCTTTATGTCAGGCGGCGGCGGTCATATGAATGTAACCGTCAGCAATAACGGGGAGGTTTCCCTTGAAAAAAGCGTAAAGGTAACAAATTCCCTTGAATGTGCCAAGGGTGATATGGCTTGCTCCTTACCTACACTTTTTGAAGGTTTGGATTCAGACATCACCGATGATTAATCAGATAACAAGTATTTTTAATATGGAGGATTTATTATGAATAATGAACAGCAGGTAGATAACCTTGTATCACTTCTTGACGGCTATGCCGAAAAAGGCGGTCATCATCTTAATGTAAATGTATTTAACAGAGATACACTTCTTGATGCGCAGAAGCATCCTGAAAAGTATCCTCAGCTTACGGTGCGTGTTTCAGGCTATGCAGTAAACTTTATCAAGCTTACCAAGGAGCAGCAGGATGAGGTAATTTCACGTACCTTCCACCAGTCACTTTAAAAAGCTCTTAAGTGCTGTCCCTTGAGATAAGCACCGTAGTAAGTATTATAAAGCCATCTTTGATGCCATATATCAAAGATGGCTTTTTTTCTTCTGCTATTATAAAAAAATAAACTGATAAAAATACACTTTTCCCAAGTTATACTTATTTACAGCTGTCCTTTTTATTTAAAATATACTTGTACTTAATAATAAAAGGTGATATATTATATTTGGTGCCAAGGCACCTTGGGTGGTATTCTTATGAAGCTGCACCGGATTACAGATTTACACAACAGTAAAATTGTGTCTGCCTCTTACCGTTACCCTAGCAGAACGGATTTGAGAATATTTAAGACAAAATAATTTTTTATTTATAATGAAGCCTGTTGTTTTTATATCTTTCTGTTATCTGACATTTTCATCAAGGCGGATTTTATCCGCACTATTCATCCAATGCCTGTAAATAACAGG
>CALIRN010000244.1 GCA_938042265.1 uncultured Eubacteriaceae bacterium | reverse complement strand
TGTATAAACCTCAACATTAAGTATATTTACGTGCCCCTCGTAACGAGCAAAAACACAAGCATCCGTATTTTCATTTATCAGCACAACAAAGTCCATAATGTCCTTGATAACATCCGAATTTGACATAATCATTTTTTCTTTCTACTCTCCTTTGCTATATAAACAATTCCTACAATATAAAACACTGCAAATAGTACATCAGCAATAATACTTAATACGTCCATCCTTTCACCTCCTGTTGACTTTTTTCATAAACTGCATTATAATAAAGGCAATGGGGAGGAGTTACCTCCCCTGCTTATCAATCAAGCCATATATGTATAAGCTTTTGGATTATGTCCACCAACTTATCTATAAGGCTCAATATTAAGGTAGCAAGCACAATTTTTTCAGTTGGTATCTGCTGGTTGTGCTTGTTGCCTTTTTTATTGCCTTTTCTTCTGCTCACCGTTTGACCTCCTTTCTTTTTTGTGATAAGATTAAGTAACAGTTAATTTCTTAATCTATAATCATTATATCACTGTATACGGTGATTGTCAATACAAAATCACCGTATACAGTGATTTTGGTACATTGCACAAAATTGGAGGTTTTTAATTATGTATAACTCACAAGAAATTGCAGATAGAATAAAGTTTTATGCTAAGTATAAAAAAATTTCAATAAAGGAATTACTTACCAATTGTGAATTGGGTATTAACTCAATATCACATCTAGCAAAAGGACAAACAATGGCTTATATAAGCTTTGCTATGATAGCTGATTATTTAGACGTTTCTACCGATTATCTACTCGGCAGAACCGACAACCCCGAAATAAATAAAGCTCCTGTACTGGTACAAGAACCTAAAAACATTATAAAAATCCCTTTTTCTGTGTCTAAAGTATCTGCAGGCAAAGGTGCGTATATTTCCGATGACTACCCTGATGTAATAGATATTGATGCCAATACATACCCTAAAGCGGATTTTGCCATAGAAATAACGGGTGATAGTATGATGCCTAAATTCGATAGTGGTGATATTGTGCTTGTACATAAGCAACCTAACTTGGAAAACGGTCAAATAGGTATTTTTATGCTTAACGGTGAGGGGTATATTAAACAATATCATTATGAGGACGGTAAGTATACGTTGGTATCCATGAATAAAGCTTATGATCCCATTGAACTTACATCTAACGATGATTTTCAAATTGTCGGACGGGTACTGTACACTCTTTAATTTTTTGCCTAAAAGGTTAATTTATTAATCTTTTTTTGACATACATTTAAATAGGTAGAAACTAAGTATATTTATGTCCAATTGACTTGTAGTATTTTTTTAGTTAAAAATAGCCCTGTAACAAGCATAAAACAGCCATTTGGACAAATTTTTAATGTTGATAGCAATTTGTCCAACGAGAAATTTACAAATAAACACCACATTTTAGCAACCTGTAACACCTAACATATTCGTTATGTTATCTGTCTTAAACACCATAACACCGCTATTCAAGGCACTTGTAACACCTAGCGTTATTTTATCGTAACCTTATAACACTTTGTAACGCTCCGTTTTGATACATTTTCAAGCTTGTTGCCTAAAATTTGACCTTAATTACATAAAAAAGCGTGAAGTCCGCTGTTTAAGCCACTTTCACGCTTTCCTCATTTTTTGCATATTTTTTTGACATTTACGTGCGTTATTTTTCGTTACATTTTCTACAATCCCGTCAAATCCAGTCTTGTCGGACCTTTTCCCACCATCTATTCCTAAAACTTTTTTGACATCCTCTCTGCGATATTACACAAAGCCTTTTTCCCTATTATCCATATTGTCAAATCTTGATGGTGACCAACCAAGCTCAGTGATACAATATGCAGCACACTGAGCTTGGTAATCACCTTTTATCAGTTTTTTGCTTCTGTAATCGCTTCATCAATACTCAAAAACCCAAGTTCTTTCTGTATAAATAAGCTTAAATCGTACCATTCACCGGGAGAGTCAACCAAGCATTCAAGTAAATCTTCGGGAGTATAGACACCGTAACTATCCTGAAGTTCCTTATCATTAAGATTTGGATATACAACAGAAGCTGCAATTATCTTTCTTATGTGCATTGTATTGTTAAATTTACCACCTATAATACAGCTTTCTCTTATAAGCCTTTCTTCGCTTGAAGATAGATGCTTAAACTCCCATTCAACAGGCTTCCCATCCTCATCACATATGCTTTTTGTAGGAGCATATTTAAAATTTTCCTTAATTCTCTTATTACCCTTTAAAAACGCACTTAAATTTCCCATATCATTTATCCTCCTTAAAAAATTATCAGTTAGTCAGCATACCGTCAAGAAGCTCAAAGCTTTCGGGGATTTT
>CALIRN010000243.1 GCA_938042265.1 uncultured Eubacteriaceae bacterium | reverse complement strand
TTTATTACATAAATGCAAACGATGTCGAACTAAGTGAGGCACAGTTTGTTTACTCATTGGCGGGTACACGGTACCCCATCTGCAAGAAATGCAAGCATCTCTTGCCAGCGTGTCGCCTTTTCGACACGCTGGAGGAGCTGCCACAACAGCTCCACTTTTAAAATTATTTTCTGCCTTTGTATCTGTTTCCCGTTGCTATATAGCATATAGGCTTAAGCTGTCTGAAAATGCCATTAAACACAACACAAAGCAAAACGGTATACAGCGTGCACAGTACAAAGCCTTTTGCAGTATCAAAGGTCATACCCTCCTGACGCATAATGCCTAGGAAAAAATTGCCCGACATATATATACCCATAGAAATGGAGGATAAATATGCCATGGGCTTTTTTAAAGCCTGCGGAATATCCTTAATATTTTTTGCTGTAATAAACAGCCCTGCGGAAAGTATCACAACCCATATACTTGTATAGGATTTAAAAATTTCACTGTAGACATCGTTTTTATAGGTAGCATAGCAGGTGCCTGCCGATATTATCAGCGTTAAAAATAATATAACCGTAAGCAGCGTAATATTTTTCACTCTTATATCCCTTTGGTGAAGATACCAGCCCAGTACAAAATAACCTAAAAAACCGTCAATATAACGCAGCTTATTGAAAAGGTCAAAATTAAAGTAAATTTTAAATGCTTCAGGTACAGCAATATAAGCGGTTTTAACCGTACAACCGATTATCCACAGGCAGATAAGATATTTTACAAGCTTTTCATCCGAAATTATCCTGCGTATAAAGGGAGCAATTAAATAAATAGGAATAAGCGCATACATAAACCATAAATGCACTGCGGCAGGACCGACTATGATGCTTACAACGGTATTCCAAAGCTCTTCGGCATTAAATATATGCAGATTTTTATGTATATAATAAAAATCCCGCACAATACATGCAAGGCTCCAAAACAGGAGAGGAATAACAAGATGAGGCAGGCGCTTTTTAAGCATATAGCCTATATCATCCGTTTTATTGCCTGAAAGCAGCAATGCACCGCTTATCATAAAAAACAGTGGTACGGCACAGGTACAAAGGGCAGTTATAATATTTAAAACCCACCAGGTTTTTGAGTAATAATATACACGCAGCCCGTAAGAAGCCCTGTGGAGAATTATTATGCCAAACATTGATATTATGCGTATAGCATCTATATAGGGAAAGTATTTTTTATCCATATTTATCACCATGCCGAAATTTATTTTTTCCTAAGTATATCATATATGCAATAAATTTAAAATACCCTTTATTATTTTTATTGACAATAAACCCTACAGATGATAACATACTTTTGTATGACAAAAGCTAGTGGTTTTTGTCGGAAAATTCAGGCTGTATTTTGTTCAGCTTTCTATAAGGAGTTATTTTATGGAGCATTTGGTACAGAGTGTCATTGATATTTTAAACAGTAAAGGTCTTTCGCCGGAGGGAGTTGTTTTTTTTATCTCTATGCTTCCCTTGCTGGAACTGCGTGGCGGTATACTGGCAGCGTCCTTTTTACAGATAGAATATATAAGAGGCGCGCTTATCTGCCTTTTGGGTAACATTATTCCTATACCCTTTATTCTGCTTTTTATTACACCGATTTTTGAATGGCTAAAAAGAACAAAAATTTTTCGCCCTATGGTTGAAAGGTTGGAAAATAAGGCTATGGGAAAAAGCGATACCATACAAAAATATGAGTTTCTCGGACTTATGCTGTTTGTCGGTATTCCGCTTCCCGGAACAGGTGCATGGACAGGTGCGCTTATTGCAGCGTTAATGGGTATTAAGTTAAAAAAGGCTGTACCTGCAGTTTTTCTCGGCATACTTATGGCTCTTTGTATTATGAGCTTTATCGGCTACGGAATACCATATATTATAAGCTTATTTTAAATAATAAAAAACCGACCTCCAATCGTTAGATTTTTGGGTCTAACTTTTGGGGGTCAGTTCATTAAGCTGATATGTCGTTTTTATCGTTATAAAAAGATAATTTTATATTTGACATTACATTGCGGTTGTGCTATACTAATTTCAGTTAGCAAAGACTAACGCATTGAATTAAACCGAGGCAATTTGCCTCATTTTTTCAGCGCCCAAGTTAGCCAAAGCTAACACATCTATTTATGAAAAGAGGTATTAAAATGAGTAAAATTGCAGTAGTATATTGGAGCGGCACAGGCAATACAGAGGCTATGGCCACAAAGGTATCCGATGGTGCAAAGGCAGCGGGGGCAGAGGTTAGTGTATTTACCAGTGCCGAATTTACAGCTGACAATATTGACAGCTTTGACGCTATAGCCTTCGGCTGCCCTGCTATGGGAGCTGAGCAGCTTGAAGAAAGCGAGTTTGAGCCTTTATTTACGGATTGCGAGGCTAAGCTCAGCGGCAAAAAAATTGCCCTTTTCGGCTCTTATGGCTGGGGTGACGGTGAGTGGATGCGAAACTGGGAAGAAAGCTGCAAGGCTGCCGGTGCGTTACTTGCTTGTGAAAGTGTAATTTGTACCGATGCCCCCGATGCAGATGCTGAGGAAAAGTGTGAAGCCCTTGGTAAGGCACTTGCACAATAATTAGCTTATACATAGTAAAAAACAGCCTCCTTATGAAAAATAAGTGAGGCTGTTTCAACATGCAGAAAAAGTCGACACAGGTTGATTTATTTTTGGTTACCTTACGTAGCTGACGATTAAAACCTTCTACGGTATTAGTAGTATATATTATTTTTATTACTTACTCAGTATATTTGGGACTTCAGTATACTATAAACAAGGATAGAACATTCTGCCTTGTCCTATCCTTGCTATTAAATATATCAGTTTTTAACGTTTACACAAAACTTGAAACGGCCTCATCCAAACGGGAATTATCAAAACGCAGCTCCTAGAGACCCTTATACATAAGCTGCGCCTCGTCCTTTCTTACACTTTCCTTAACTGAGAGCACCTCTACCCTTGTAGTATTGTTGCCAAAGGCAATTTCTATTACGTCCCCCACCTTAACATCAAGGGATGCCCTTGCCACCTTTCCGTTTACCGTAACTCTGCCCGCATCGCAGGCTTCATTTGCCACAGTCCTGCGTTTAATAATTCTACTGACTTTAAGATATTTATCAAGCCTCATACTAAACCCTCCTTGTCAGAAAAAAATACCCGGCTACAGCAAAGCTATACGCCGGGCATTTAAACGTATGTATGTGTCAGTCACATACAAAAAGCCTCAGTTAAATATTACTTATTAACAGCGTCCTTAAGAGCCTTACCAACCTTAAATCTTGGAGCCTTGGAAGCTGCAATTGTAATCTTCTCCTTAGTCTGTGGGTTAACACCCTCATGAGCAGCCCTTTCCTTAACATCAAAAGTACCAAAGCCTACAAGTCTTACATCGCCGCCTGCAACGAGCTCAGCAGTAACAACCTCCTCAAAAGCCTTAAGAGCCTTTTCAGAGTCCTTCTTGCTAAGTCCTGACACCTCTGCCATCTTTGCAACTAAATCTGTTTTGTTCATTAAAAATATCCTCCTTTAATATAATAAAATGTAAAATACCTTTAAGTCCTTTGTCTGCGTATCCTCTTAATTAAACTTGGGCTTATCGGCATTTTCAATACACTCAAATCTATTTATATACGTTTCTACGGCATTTGTCAAGGCAAATTCAGGATTTATTTCATTTTTTCTTGAAATATTTGTAATCAGGAACAAAATTTTGCCAATTTTATCCATTTTTTCCTCTTCAGACATATTTTTACAGCCTTTAAGTTCCTCCAAGGCTTCCTCCGCCTTAAAGTGCAAATCTTCCATATCCAATCCCCCGCCTCTGAGCTTTTCCGCCTTACCCAAAACCTTTTCGCACCTCATGAGAGCAGGCAGTGATTTTGGTATGCTTTTAAGCTGTGCAGTTTCACTTTCATATCCCTTTTCCTCTTTTTTGATTTCCTCCCAGCTTTTTAAAACCTCCTCTGGAGTATTTGCAGTCACATCACCGAATATATGCCTGTGCCTGTTAATCATTTTATCCGAGATACCGCTGATTACATCATTTATGTCAAAACGCCCCTCATTTTTTGCAATTATTGAGTGAAATACTACCTGCAGCATTACATCACCCAGTTCCTCACAAAGGTTACCGCTGTCCTTGTTGTTTATTGCGTCAACCGCCTCATAGCATTCTTCAATCATATATCTTTTAAGGCTTTCATGGGTCTGTACCCTGTCCCATGGGCAGCCATCGGGAGCTGTCAGCCTTTCCATTATATTTACAAAATCGGAAAAGGTATATTGCTTTTTATCCATCATCATTGCCTCCTTTAGCAAAGTAATACCGTATATATCATTATATCGTCCTTAATTATAAATTTTATACAATTATTTGTCAACTTACAGTATATGTTTCCTGCATATTAATAAAAGCTTCAACATTTTTTAATAAAAATTACTTTGACAGATTAACAATTTGGTGATACCATTAATTTAACAGATATTCAGGAGGACAGATTATGAGCAAAAAAATACTTTTTTTAGCCGTATTATTAACAGGTATGTTATTTTCAATAAATTACGTAAGTGCAGCCTGTAGTATATGGCGCTACAAATCAGATGTTAAAAATGTGAAGGTAAACGAAAGCCTTAACGGCGACGATGTACCCGTAGTAGCTATAGGTTGGTCTCGTGACCATACCGAGGACTTAATCTTTTATGCACAGCTCTCAGGTGCAGAATGGGATTACGGCAACAGCGGTACTATACAAAACGGTGTAACCTATAACAAGATTAACAAAACCACTCTTGAAATTATTGTTGATGTAGGTACAGGCAGTGACGAAATCAATTTCGGCGGAGGACGCAATATTTATCTTCCCATAAACTGCACAATTAAAGATGCCGGCGAAATAAGAGTTCTCATAGACGGCAATGAAACTACCGTTTCCTCAGGCAATGTTCTCATTGCAAAGGCTATTGACGGCAGACTGACGGTACATGGAAATAAAGCAGGGCTTAACCAGTCAGGTCAGCTAAAAAAAATCACTGTTACCGATACTTCAACACAATCTTACAAGGCAAATCAGAAATTTACACTGGAGCTTGACACAGGCTTCCACTTTACGGGTGACGTAAATATTACGGGTACGGGCAAGTTTGATAATCTTGTAAAATTTGATGTGGATAAAAGTAATTCAGCAAAGGCATACATTACTATTACAGGTGACACACCAAAAACAAGCGGTGAAATTATACTGGAGGGTATCGGTGTAACACGCAAATCCGACTCAAAATTCAGCGTTGTTCTTTTAAAAACTACCTTTACCGCTAGCATGGTACCTTTAAACAGCAGCCTTGCGGTAGCCTCCTACAATAAAGAGGCAGAAACTCTTTCCTCAACAACAACTGCGGAAAGTACAACCGAAACAACTACTGCAGAAACAACCTCCAAAACAACTATTGAAACAACCGTTAAGCAAGACCCAGTCCTTATTAAAATACAAATAGGCGCTAACGGCTATACAATTGACAATAATGTATATCCCCTTGATGTACCTGCATATATTTCCAACGGCAGCACAATGCTTCCTTTGCGTGCGCTTGCCAATGCAATGGGTATAAGTGATGATGATATCAGCTATGACGCACAAAGCAAAACCGCATCACTTTCGCCAAATAATCTTATTGAGGTATCAATCACAGCAGGTGAAAATAAAATTGATATTTCCTCAAACGGTCTGGATACCTCAATGGAAATTTCCACACCTGCACAGATTACCAACGGCAGACTGTTTTTGCCACTGAGAGCTATGGCAAACGCTTTGGGCATATCCGACAGTGCTGTCAGCTATGATGCGGCAACAAAAACCGTAACCATAGAAAAGTAACGCTAATCAGTTTATTAAACAAAAAGGAAGGCTTTATATGTTTTGTAAATACTGCGGACAAAGAATTGATGATGATTCTACCTTTTGCTCAGGCTTCGGTGCCAAGCTTACAATAGCCGTACCAAACAATAAAACGGTTGCTGATACGGCTGTTAATCCATCAAAAGCATCTCACAAAATTGATATAACCGATGCAAGGGATTTACCTCCTGAGGAGGAATTTGATCCTACACTGAAAAATATTATGGGACAGTTTTCACCCTTCGGCCGTTTGGTATTTATTGCGCTGTGTATATTAATGGTTGTATGGGTTGCAACACTTACCATATATATATTCTATCCTGAATTTATCAATTATTTTTCAACCCTTTAATATCATTTATTATTTTTGTAATAATGATATTTTAATATTACATCAAAATAGGACCGGTACAAATGCAGAGTTAAATCACTCCGCTTTGCTCCGGTCCCTGTTTTTTGTTATTTACATATCAAAGGGCGGTACCTCAACCTCCTGCTTTTCAAGATTGGCAAATTTAGTGTACATACCAAGCCAGGCTAAATCCACTGTACCTGTTGAACCATTTCTGTGCTTAGACACAATCAGCTCTGCCTGATTTTTCTTTTCCGTATCGGGGTTATAGTATTCATCCCTGTACAAAAAGCATACCATATCCGCATCCTGCTCAATAGCACCCGAATCTCTTAAATCCGACATCATTGGGCGTTTATCCTGTCTGCTTTCACAGGCACGGCTAAGCTGCGACAATGCGATAACGGGCACCTCCAGCTCCTTGGCAATGGCCTTTAAGGATTTTGAAACAAAAGCAACCTCCTGTTGCTGTGAATCACTTCTTCTGCCGTTACTGCCGTCCATAAGCTGCAGATAGTCAATCACTATAAGCCCCAGCCCGTGTTCAAGCTTAAGCTTTCTGCACTTTGCCATTAATGCCATAGGCGTAATGGCAGGAGTGTCATCAATAAATATGGGCGCCTCAGACAAAACACCTGCCGCCCTTGCTATATCTCCCCATTCCTCACCCGTCAGATTACCCAGCTTAAGTTTTTGTGAGTCTACAAGTGCCTCGGCACAAAGCATACGATTTACAAGCTGGTCTGAGGACATTTCCAGACTGAATATTGCTGTGGGCACCTTGCCTCTTGTTGCAGCATACTGGGCAATATTAAGGGCAAATGCCGTTTTACCCATAGACGGTCTTGCGGCAATCAGTATAAGATCCGTATTCTGCAAGCCTGCGGTTTTTCTGTCAAAATCAACAAATCCGGTTCTGATACCTGTTATATTGCTGTCGGAACGGCTTGCCGCCTCAATTTTATCAAGGGTTTCCATAAGCACGTCAACTATAGGCTCAAAATCCTCCGTTTTGCGCTTTTCCGCAATCTGCCGTATCTGATCTTCAGCCCTGGCTATAACATAATCCACATTTTCAACCGAACCAAAGCTTTGCTCCTCTATATCCTTTGCTGCCTTAATAAGTCTGCGCAAAACAGCTTTTTCCGCAACAATATTGGCATATACCTTTGTATTTGCACTTGTTGACATAAGACCTGCAAGCTGAACAAGGTAGTCCATACCACCCGTCTTATCTGTCAGACCAAGCTCATCAAGCCTGTTTTTCAGCGTAACTATATCAACAGGCTTACCTGTATTGTACAGGTCATACATAGCATTAAAAATATCACCGTGAGCAGGAGAATAAAAATCATCACCATGGAGATTTTCAGCAGCTATACGCACACCCTCAATATCAAAAAGCATACATCCGAGTACAGCCTGCTCCGCATCATTGTCATGGGGCGGTATTTTACTTACGTAAGTATTTTCAGCGTTATTTTCCGCCACAAAAATCACTCTTTCATTATATCAGTTAACGCCTGTTACATTTACCTTAAGCTTTGCGGTTACCTTTGGATGCAGCTTAACGCTGACCTCCTTTTCACCCGTTGCCTTAATCGAGTCTGCAAGTACAATTTTCTTTTTGTCAATGTCCATTTTGTACTGCTCCTTAATTGCAGCACCTATTTCCTTGTTGGTAACAGCGCCGAAAAGCTTGCCGTTTTCACCAATCTTAACCTCAACCTTAACATTCATCTTTTCAATTTCAGAGGCAAGAGTCTGGGCCTTTTCAAGCTCCTCCTGCGCCTTTGCAGCCTCAGCCTTATGCTTATTTTCAAGCTGCTTCATATTGCCGGCATTAGCCTCCAGCGCAAGATTTTTAGGGAAGAGAAAGTTCTTTGCATATCCTTCACTTGCATTTACAATCTGATCCTTCTTACCTACGCCCTTTACATCCTGAAGCAAAATAACCTTCATATGTTTATCCTCCTTATACTTCCTTTAAATATTCCTCTATTGTTTCCTTAAGCAGCTTAACTGCCGATTTTATATCTATATTACTGAGATTTGCCGCCGCCCCTGTCTGGTGACCTCCGCCTCCCAGCTTTTCCATAAGCTTTTGCACATTGATTTTACCCAGACTGCGTGCGCTGATATGCACATTATCTCCTGCGGCATAAAGCACATAGCTCACCTCTATACCCTCTATGCTAAGCATTTCATCTGCTGCCTGCGCAATAAGCACAACAGGGTTTTCCACAGGCTTTTTAAGCACCGATATAGCCATATTGTCATTAAATATTTTGGCGTTTTTGACCACCTCCGCCTTTGCTGCATAATCCTCAAAGCTGCTCTGGAACAGCCTTCTCACGGATATGGTATCAGCGCCGTTTCTCTTAAGGTAAGCTGCCGCCTCAAAGGTTTTAACACCTGTTTTAAATGCAAAATTCTTTGTATCCACGGTAATGCCTGCAAGCAGACCCTCCGCCTCGGTTTTGGTCAGCTTAATACCCTTGTTCATATACATCATCATTTCGGTTACAAGCTCACTTGTAGAGGATGCACCCGGATCATGATAAGTTAAAGCATAATTTTCAATATGATCCCTGCTTTTTCTATGGTGGTCAAAAACCACAAGCTTTTTTGCCTTATCCACCAGCTCACTGCACTCACATATACTCTGTCTGCAGGTATCAAGTACAATAAGCAGCGTCTTTCGCTTAATTGCCGTAGATGCTGCTTCTCAGTCAATAAAGGCATCCTTATATTTGCTGTCCTCCATAAGCCTGTTGTATAAAGGGCTTATGCCTGTTGTAACCCTGTTAAGTACAATATGACAGGGCTTACCGTAAAAGCTGGCAATGGCAAATACACCTGCCGCCGAGCCCAATGAGTCCAGATCGGGATTTTTGTGCCCCATAAGCATAACATCCGGAGCCGACATAATAAGCTCCACAAGCCCCGAAGCCTTAACCCTTGCCTTAACTCTGGAATTTTGAGAAACCTCATTTCCATCGCCTCCGATAAAGGTATACTGCTCCTCACTTTCCTTAATAACCACCTGATTGCCGCCTCTGCCGAGTGCCAGGTCAAGAGCGCCTCTGGCATACTCCATTGACTGATTAAGGCTTGCACCGTTAAAGCCGATGCCTATACTGAGAGTAACCGGTATATTGCCCATATCAATTTTACCCAGTATATCCATTATCTCAAACTTGCTTTCCTTAAGGCTATCAAGCTTGTCCATGGCAAGTATAAAAAGATATTTGTCACTTTCATACTTACGTATCACACCGCCCAGGGCATTAAAGTAGTCATTGATTTTACGGTCAATTACTGCCACAAGATGTGGGTGTCTTGTTTCCTCTATGCTCTCTTGCACCTCTGCATAGTTATCCACCAAAGCCAGTCCCAACAGCACGCCGCTGCCGTCATTATCACTTTTTGCAAATATAACCCTGCTCTCGTTATTTGCCGAAGGACAGGTTGCCACCGTATACATACTGCCGTTTATTACCGCTTTTATCTGACCGAAATCAGGTTTATAGCCTGCAATAATATCCTCCATGTTAAGCCGCTTACTGCTGTCCTTAGGCGCAATATTATCCTCAAACCGTGAATTGGTACGTATAATATCTCCGTTTTCATCAATAACCGCACAAGCAAATGGATAATAAATTATTTCATCATCAAAGCCCATTTTTTATACTCCTTAAATGCACAAAGCAGTTGAAAAATATCAGTCTGTTTCACCGTATTTCCTTAACCTGTTTTCATTTTAGCACAATAACTTTAAATTTGCAATTACCTTCTGTCAATCACCCTGTAGGAGCCCAGATTTTTAAAAAAGGTTGTTTTGCGCTTAATCATGGTAAGTGCATCCCTTAAATCCTTTTCATTATTATCTGTTTTCAAGTCAATGAGAAAAACATACTCCATTGGTCTGTTTCTCATTGGGCGGGAAACTATTTTAGACATATTTACATCAAATATCGAAAAAATATCAAGCAGCTTATAAAGAGAGCCCGGTTCATCCACAGTTGAAAAGCAAATAGTTGTTTTTTTGCCGTTTTCCGGCAGCTGCGTATTCCTTTTGGATACCTTTATAAACTGAGTAAAATTGCTGTTGTTATTCTGTATACCGTCGCCCAAAATTTCAAGACCGTAAAGCTGTGCCGCCGTCCTGGCTCCCACTGCCGCAATAGTCATATCTTCGGATTCCGCTACGGTACGTATACCCTCTGCCGTTGATGAGGTTGAAATCAGCTCCGCATCAGGCAGGTGCTCACGAAAAAAGCTTTTGCACTGAGGCAGGGCGTGAGGATGACTGTAAACGGTTTTTATATCCTCAATATGCGTACCTTTTTTTGCAAGCAGACATTGCTCAATAGGCATAATCAAAAGCTCCTGTATGTATAAATTAACATCAAATATCAGCGTATCAACGGTAGCGTTTACAGTACCCTCAATAGAGTTTTCAATAGGTACAATGGCTGCATCAAGCCTGTCCTCCTCTACTGCCTCAAGCCCCTCCCAGAAACTATGGTAAGGTATAATATTTTCACCCTCTGCCATAATTAATGCCGCCTGCTCGGTAAAAGTGCCTCTCGGTCCTAAATAACCTATATTCATTTACGTTTCTCCTTAAATCAGATTTGCTTTTGTTATTATAGCACCTATCGCAAAAAAATGCCAGAGAAATATCATAAACCCTTTTCCACTTCATTCTGCAGGCTGTTAATTATCCGTTTAGCATCGTTAATACAGGCACCGCACAGCACTCCAAGACGCATGGTGCGCTCCAGTTCCTCAAAACCGCAGGCTCCCTTAACCAGCTCTGCCCTTATATCATCCACGGTTATACCGTAGCACTCACAAACCATTCTGTTTTTCATAAGCCAATACACCTCAGATAAACATATTATTTATCAATATATCATATCCCCTTAAATCAATCAAGGAAATACAACAAAAAACTTCCCTTATGTCTATTTTTGTGGTATACTAATTTTTAAAGCAAAATTAATTTGAGGTATTAAAATGGTTACACTTGATTATATTAACAAAGCAGAGGCTATGCGGTATATGGGGTTTGGCAGCTCAGTTCCTGAAAAGCCTCTTGCCGATATAATAGATAAATGTGAAGCTGATCTGCTTAAGACTGTGCGTCCCTTATATACCTATGGTATATTTGATATTTGTATAACCGATAAGGGGATTGAGGTTTCCAGCACACCCCTTGTACTGACAGGCAATGCCATAAGGCTGCATCTCGAGGGTTGCAAAAGCGTTGTTCTGCTTGCTGCCACCCTTGGCATTGAGGCGGACAAGGTAATAAAACGCTGTCAGGTATCGGATTTGACAAGCGCCCTTGCCACCGACAGCCTTGCCTCCGCAGCCATTGAGCAGGTATGTAATATGGCAGAGGAGGAAATAAGGGATAAGGTTGCTCCCCTTAATATGACATGGCGCTTTTCGCCGGGATACGGAGATTTGCCACTTAATTTGCAGCGTACATTTTTAACCGTATTAAACGCTCAGAAAAGGATAGGACTTACCGTTACCGACAGCCTTATTATGCTCCCTTCAAAGTCAGTAACCGCATTAATCGGTTTGTCGGACAAGCCAATAGAAAAACGCAGGCAGGGCTGTGCAGTCTGCAATATGAGCAGCACCTGCCAATTCAGGAAAAGAGGTGACCGCTGTGTCAGCTATTGATACATTATTTAACGGAAAAGGATTTATTTACCTTGACGGTGCCATGGGCACCATGCTTCAGGCAAGAGGTCTTAAAACAGGTGAAATACCTGAGCTTTTAAACCTTACCTCTCCCGAAACCCTTATTGAAATACACAGAGAATATATTCAGGCAGGCGCCGATATTGTATATGCAAATACCTTCGGTGCAAACAGCTATAAGCTTGAGGGCTGCGGTCACAGTGTTGAGGAAATTATTGCCGCAGGCATAAAAAACGCCAAAAAAGCCTGTGAAGGCACCACTGCACTTGTGGCGCTGGATATAGGCCCTATAGGAAAGCTGCTTGAGCCTACGGGTGCTCTGACCTTTGAGGATGCTTACGATATATTTAAGGAGCAAATAATTGCAGGCAGCAAAGCAGGAGCTGATCTTATCGTATTTGAAACCATGACAGACCTTTATGAGGTAAAGGCAGGCATCCTTGCCGCAAGAGAAAATTCCCACCTGCCCGTTATCTGTACCATGACCTTTGAGGAGAACAGACGTACCTTTACCGGCTGCAGTGTATCTGCCATGGCACTTACTCTCAACGGGCTCGGCGTTAAGGCAATAGGCGTTAACTGCTCTCTCGGTCCTAAGGAGCTTAAACCCGTAATTGAGGAGCTCAGCAAATGGACTAATCTGCCTATAGTAATTAAGCCCAACGCAGGTCTGCCCGACCCTGCAACAGGCACCTATAATGTAACCGCGGAGGAATTTGCTGAACTGTTTAAGGAACTTGTTCCCTTTGGTATACGTGTAGTAGGCGGCTGCTGCGGCACAACGCCTATGTTTATTAAAGCACTTCATAATCAGCTTGACGGAATTGACTGTGTTGTCTGCAATAATACTGTTCCTGCAGCAGTCTGCTCACCAAGCAATACCGTTGTTGTGGATTATCCCCGCATTATAGGTGAAAGAATTAATCCGACAGGCAAAAAACTATTTAAGCAGGCACTTATAAATAATGACATTGACTATATTTTGGGACAGGCTATTGAGCAGACCGAGGCAGGTGCGGATATTCTTGATGTTAATGTGGGTCTGCCCGATATTGATGAAAAAGCCATGATGGTGCGCACCGTAAAGGCATTGCAGGGAGTTGTTGACGTACCTCTGCAGATTGATTCCACAGTTCCCGCAGTTGTTGAAGCCGCACTGAGAATATACAACGGTAAGCCCATACTTAACTCCGTAAACGGTGAGGAGGGCTCTCTTAACACCATTCTCCCTCTTGTTAAAAAGTACGGTGCCGCTGTTGTAGGACTTACCCTTGATGAGGACGGTATACCCAAAACCGCTCAAAAACGCTTTGAAATAGCAAAAAAAATACTTGACCGCGCTCTTGCCATAGGCATACCAAAAGAGGACGTTTATATTGACTGTCTTACCCTTACCGCCTCTGCCGAGCAGGAAAATGTTATGCAGACCCTTTATGCCCTTAAGCGCGTAAAAGATGAGCTTGGACTGAAGACCGTACTTGGCGTTTCCAATATATCCTTTGGTCTGCCAAACAGAGGGCTTATAAACTCCACCTTTCTTACCATGGCTATGCACAGCGGTTTGGATCTGCCAATTATCAACCCTAATACTGCAGCCATGACAGGTGCGGTAAGAGCATTCCGACTTCTTATAAATGCAGATAAAAACTCTACGGAATATATTGCAACCTACAACGGCTTTAAAGCTGAAACACCACAGCAGGCAGGTGGCGATATAACCCTTGACTATGCCATTGAGCACGGCTTAAAAAGCGAGGCAAGAAGGCTTACCTCTGCCCTGCTTGAAAAAATTGATCCAATGGAAATAATAAACGATATTATTATCCCTGCCCTTGATAAAGCAGGTGCAGGCTTTGAAAGCGGAAAAATATTTCTGCCTCAGCTTATTTTATCGGCGGGTGTATCTCAGGAGGCATTTGAGGTATTAAAGGCACATATGGTCAAGTCAGACGCTGCGCCCGTAAACAGAGGCAAGGTTATTGTTGCCACCGTTAAGGGGGATGTACACGATATAGGTAAAAACATTGTAAAGGTACTGCTTGAAAACTACGGGTATACGGTAATTGACTTAGGTAAGGACGTGGATTATCAGGTTGTGGTTGACGCCATTAAGGATCATAATGTTAAGCTTGTAGGCTTAAGCGCCCTTATGACTACCACCCTTGTTTCAATGAAGGAAACAATAGAGCTTATACACGAAAATAAACTGGACTGTAAAATTGTTGTTGGAGGTGCCGTTCTCACTCCGGAATATGCAAAAAAAATCAATGCCGATTTCTACGCAAAGGATGCAAAGGAAACAGTTGATATAGCTAAAAAAGTGCTCGGAGCATAATAGAACCCCGATAAGGATACAATTATTCCTTATCGGGGTAATTTTTACCGTTTATTATTTCTTCATCTTATTAACGGCACTTACAATAGCCCTTAATGAGGACTTTGCAATATTACTGCTGATACCTATGCCATAATAGGACTTCTGGTTTTCATCATAAAGCTGAATATATGTGATAGCTCTTGATTTATTACCATAATCCATGGAATGCTCACTGTAGTTTACAATATCAAATTTAACTCCGATATTGGTTTCAAGCGCCTTACAGAAGGCATCAATAATACCGTTGCCATGTCCGTAAAACTTTTTGTTTGCACCGTTCTGACAAACATCAACCTCCAAATCAACGCTGTCGGTTGCTGCGTGCTCGCTGTAATACTTAACATTAAGAGGCTCTCTTACATAGTAGGTATCCATAAACAGATTGTAAATCTCCTCATGATTAAGCTCCGCATCCCTGTCAACAGACTCCTGTGTAACAATAGCGCCAAAATCCTGCTGCATACTCTTCGGTACATGAAGACCGTAATGGGTTTCAAGTATATATGCAACACCGCCCTTGCCCGACTGACTGTTAATTCTGATAATAGGGTCATAATTTCTGCCAACATCCAATGGGTCAATAGGCAGATAAGGTACCTCCCATCTGTCGGGATGCTCAATCATCTTAGCCATACCCTTTTTGATAGCATCCTGATGTGAGCCTGAAAATGCAGTATAAACCAAATCACCTGCATAGGGGTGACGTGGGTGAACATCCATACCCGTAGAATCCTCATAAATCCTGATAGCCCCGTTAATATCGGTAAAATCCAGCTCAGGGTCAATACCCTGTGAGAACATATTAAGAGCAATGGTCATAATATCAGCATTGCCTGTTCTCTCACCATTGCCAAACAGGGTACCCTCGACTCTGTCGGCACCTGCCATTATACCAAGCTCACTGTCAGCCACTGCCGTACCTCTGTCATTGTGCGAATGAAGGCTGATAAGCACGTTTTCTCTGTATTTAATATTATCAGATACATATTCAATCTGATCGGCATATACGTTAGGCGTAGCCATTTCAACGGTATTAGGCAGATTAATGATCACCTTTCTGTCAGGTGTGGGCTTCCATACGTCAAGCACGGCGTCACATATGTCTACCGCATAGTCAAGCTCCGTACCGGAAAAGCTCTCAGGTGAATACTCAAACAGGAAATGCTCCCTACCGTATTCCTCTGCAAGCTGATCAACCAGCTTTGCACCGAATACCGCAAGCTCTGTAATTTCCTCCCTGCTTTTATTAAATACAACATCTCTCTGAAGTGTCGAGGTAGAATTATAAAGATGTACAATAGCCTTGTTTACACCCTTTAAAGCCTCAAAAGTTTTACGGATAATATGTTCACGGCTCTGAGTAAGCACCTGAATTGTAACATCCTCAGGGATAAGATTTTGCTCAATAAGCGTACGGCAGAACAAATACTCCGTATCGCTTGCCGCAGGAAAGCCTACCTCTATCTCCTTAAAGCCGATTGATACAAGATATTTAAAGAAATGTATCTTCTGATCAAGATTCATAGGCTTTTCAAGTGCCTGATTACCGTCACGCAAGTCTACACTGCACCATATGGGCGCCTTTGTAATTACCCTTGAGGGCCACTTTCTGTCAGGTAAGTTAATTGGTGGAAACTGTCTGTACCTTTGAAAATTCATATTTAATATTCTCCTTTCACTTTCTTCCTCTATATTTATAATTACAATAAAAAAACCTTTCAATCTGCAAGAGACGAAAGGTAAAATCCGTGGTACCACTCTAATTTATTCCGTAAGGAATACACTCATCCGAATACGAGCCTAAGCTGATATTCTGCCCCGTTAACGGTGGGCATCCGTTCAAGCCTACTAAAGGTTCAGCCGACCACTCCAAGGCGAGTTCAGTTAATCAATACTGCTGCCTCACACCAAACGGCAGCTCTCTGAAAGCTAAATTTTAACCTACTATTCCTTATCATAGTGTTACCGATATAAACAAGTTTATATTAACACAACAAAAATAATATGTCAATACTTATTTTAAAATCCCATGCGCCTTATCCTCGACAGAGCCGCGCCAACGTTACCGAAGCGGTTAGCTCAGGCCAAGTGACCTTACGGCACACAAAAGTACTTGCTTAGTGCTGCTTCCTTCCGGACCTGACACGGTTCACAAGCTTCCGTTGCGCAAGACTCAACCGTCAACACCACCTACTGCGGGCAGACCTGACACGGACAGAGCCTCAGAAAAGGCATCACCTCTGCTATAGCGGATTTGCAGATACAGGGAGCCGCTGCTTCCCCGGCTAGCACAGGACAATTGTTATTATAATATGTAATAGGTTGGATGTCAACAATTATTTTTCTGTCTATAACCCTAATTTATCCAGTATACCACCTAAATTCAGCAGCTTATCAAGTCCGCTTTTTTCCTTATATACTGCCGTATAAACCGTATTTGAATAAAGTGGCACCTTTTTCGGATCTGTAATGGTAACGCCGTTTTTTGTCCAGCCCACAAATACCATACCTGCTTTTGGTGTTACGGCAGGTACGATTTTAGGCACCGTGCCCTTGTTTATTATCACACTTACAGATACACTGCTGCCTATTTTACCCATTTCTCCGCTTTGAAAGGTAACCCTGCAGCTTTTACTGCTGCCTCCGCCGCCGGAGCTGCGTACGGGAGCCTTTGTTGTGGTCTCCGTTGACGGCTCGGTTGTAGTCTGAGTAGTAGGCTGTGTAGCTTTCTCCGTAGTTGTCTGAGTGGTTCCCTCTGTAGTAATATGCGTGGTAACCTCCGTTGATGGCTCCCACGGCAACCCGGAGCCTCCTGTTTCATCTTCCGTTGTGATTTCCGTCATCACTTCCGTTGTGACTTCGGTTATCATTTCCGTTGTGGCTTCGGTCGGAAATTCCGTTGCAGTTTCTGTTGTTGTTTCCGTTGCATCCTCTGCCTCAGTTATTTCCTCAGTACTTATTTCAATATCGGTTTCCCCTGCAGTGTTGTCCCCTGTTCGTGCATAAACGCTTACAGTACACACTGCCACAAGCAGCACCATAATAAATATTGTGCTTAAAATATATTTATATAATCCGTTATTATTCATCCAACAGCCTCCAAGATTACAGTATATAAAAATAATATCACGTATTATGGAAAATTTCAATATAAAACCACAGTAAATTACACTATTATACAAAAAATACCGCCATTTTGCAGCGGTATAAATCTATTTTTTATATAAGAAAACAGATATTTATTTGACTGATTTAATATAATAATCCAAAAGCTCATATATCCAATCCTGAAGTACCGAAAATCTAAATCCCAATGCTTTAGCCTTTTCGTCATTTATACTGTATTCCGGTTCTCCGTTATATGGAGCAGCTTCTCCTGACTTGTCAATTATCGCCTTTGTTCCTGTTTTTTTCTCAACGTAGTCAATTATTTCTTTTATTGAGACACTTCCCTGGGAGCTGCCGTTAATAGCTCCTTTAACATCTTTATCAACCAAAAAAGCCATAAATTTTCCTGCTTCATCAGAGCGAATAAAGCTCATTTGACAATCCGGATTATCTATATTCATGGGAACAGACCTCATAGTATGCTCAACATAAAAAAGTAATCTTTTTGTATAATCATCTTTTCCTATTACAAACGGATACCTTACCGCAACCCAATTTCTATCAGCGTATTTTTGCCACAAGGCATACTCAGCCTGCCTCTTTATTTGTTCATAAGGAAAAGCTTTTCTGTCACACCAGACAAAATCTTTTGAGTTCACATCAAAATCAGTTTCAATAGTATTTATGTGTTTAGGCTCATAAACCGATGTACTTGACATATGAATATATTTATCGCAGTCAACGTTTTCCATTACATACTTTATGTCATTTGAGCAATAAGCAATTTTATCAATTACAACATCATAATGAGTCCCTCTTAAAGCATATTTGACACGTTCTTCATTTGTTCTTTCAATAATAATCCGCCTTACTCTATCGCCAAATTCATCAGGAGTTTTTCCTCTTGTGGCAATAGTAACATCATGACCTTTTGCTAAAAGCTCTTCTGTCATATGTATCCCAAAAAATCTTGTACCGCCTATTACTAAAATCTTCATGCTTTTTACTCCCGCAAAATTTAATTTTTCTCTATGTACAACTCTTCCATAAAAGGAAAGCCGTAAAGCGACTACATCTCAACTATTCTCCTAATGGTGTTTGCCGTTCTTATTGTTAGTTTGTTGCTGACGTTTGCATCTGCTGTTTTTGACCACCAGTTTGTTTTTTGATAATCTTTTCGGCTAAAAGACCAGAATATCGCTTCTTTGCAGCTCTTTATTTTTTCCAATTCTTCTTTTGGTTCTCCAATCTTATTGAACACCTCTGTAAATGTAGACGGCGGCATAATAAAGATTATATTATCATAGATTTCCTTATCTTCATTACCCCACCAGGCAGGTGCATTGCTCAAAAGATCCGCAAGCTTTTCTTTTGATATAACAAAAACAGGAATATCCAAACCAAACTGATTTTTTATCATTGTTTCAATCCTGCTTGTAAAACTCCTTATATCATCTTCATCACTTGAAAAAATCACATTACCACTGTTCAGATATGTCTTAACTTCTACAAACCCAAGGTTTTCAAATCCTTTCTTTAATTCTGTCATTGAAACCTTATTTTTACCGCCTATATTAATGCCACGCAAAAGTGCAATATATCTTTTAATATTCACTGATACCTCCGCATAAATTCCGATTTCCTCTCTGTTTACTCAAACATAGATGTATTGGGATTTTAATACTGCAAAATATTATATAATTTGAATATAAATTTTTATACTATTTTTAAAACCTTTCTGCTTATAAAAATTAAATACTGTTTTTATTGATTTAATAGACGGAAAGCAAGAGAGCAAAAACGAATGCTAAACGTTTCGTAGCAAGCATAGGAAAGGAAGTATCCTTTCTGTAAAATCGTTCTTTTTCACCTGCGACTATAAGAGTTATTTTTACTGGTTGAAAATATCCCAAACCCTTTACTGAACCAGAAGTTAAGGCCTAAAATTCATATCTTGCGCCATGTGAAAGTAACTGTCCTTCTGTTAATTCCACACATAGAATTATGGTGTTTTCATCATCAAAATTATTATGTCCGTTATCAATCCATTCCGCAAAAACTTTTTTCAGTTTCTCAGCAATCACATGATTATCTTCCTTTCCAAAATAACCTAAGTTGATACCTTTTCCATGTGCTGTGAACCACTCGCCAGCTATTGCAATGACGGAATTATTTTGCATATGTTTCATTTTGTTTGAAAGCGCATGTGTAATAATGTAAAACGCACCATTCTCATAAAAGGCATTTACATATCGCACATAAGGCACTTCATTTTCCACTGTTGCCAACGAAATAATCGTATCTTTTCCAAAACGTTCTATCATTACTTTTTCAGCTTCTTGACTCATTTTTTTCATAGGTTATCTTCCTTACAAATTCTTATTTACCGCTTTTTTAGCATTTAGATATACTACTCAGATATGAATTCTTATAAATATCATCGCACCTTCTGCCGATATGGCAGACAAGAGAGCGAAAGCAACAAAAGCTTCCCCACCTCACACATTATGGTATCACCTTATACCTACTCATATCTTTTTATATCTGCAAAGCGAATTCGGGCAGCATTTTGGCACCAAATCGCAAAATATCATTGTAATTCAAGATACCACGATATGCAAAAAAGTCAGTATTTGCAAAGTTTTTTGCAAATCAATGCTTTTTGGCACCTCATAATAAAATACTATTTTTTATGCTTTTTATAAAAGTCAGCAAACATTTTATCATCAAGAAATACGTGCTTTACAAACCATTCATTAATAGTGTTTTCAAGCTGACTGGTATTAAATCCGTAGGAGCCTGCCATATACTCATTTGCAATAACGTCAATCTTATCAAAAAGTATTTCATGGCTGTGCTTATGCTGATAATACATAGGATAATTTGATATAGTCATCATGGTTTCCTGATAAGAAAAGTAATCAACACAGCAATTTTTCAAATCCTCAATCTGCTTAACCATAAGAGACGGATTTCTTGAAGCATTCATCTTTCTGATAGTAGAATTAACATTTTCAACAAACTGCTTAAGCTTTTCATCCAGTTCAAGTACACCGGTTGCCATATCCTCTTTCCAAAACACAGTATCACCAACCTTTCAAAAATATATAATTTAATTATAGTAAAAAAATACCATTTGTCAAGCCAAGGATATTCGTAATCTGCTAACGCTACGTACTTATAACCAACCGATACCACCGTTATCGACATTCATAAGAAGTTTATACTCCTACTGAATATATGAGTAAATATCCTCCGCTTTAGAATTGGGGATCTACTCTGTTGGCTAAATTATTCACCCGAAACATTAATATTTTTAACAATAACTGACGGAGAGCCCACTGCCGAGGAGGAAAAATACAAATCGTTTCCAATCTCCTCAATATTATTAATCA
>CALIRN010000242.1 GCA_938042265.1 uncultured Eubacteriaceae bacterium | reverse complement strand
CCCGTCGGGTACTTCACCTCTTATACTCTCGTCAAGCATATCAAAGTCAGCCTCTGAGCTTATCTCATAAGCCTCCTCAATCCAGCACCAGCAAAGACAGCCCACATCAACGGTAATAGATGTAATTTTAAGCGGGTCATCCAGTCCTCTGAAATATATCTTCTGCCCCGTAGGCTTGTAGGTTATTTCAAGAGGACTTAGCTTGCAATCAAAAAGGCTATCCACTCCAAATCTGTGAATAGCCCATTTAAGCTCTGTATAACAGCTGTCTTTAAGGGTACCAAATACCTTACGCACAACAAGCAGGTTTGCCTGTGGGTATTTCATAATTCTGTATATAAAATTAAGAGCTGTTGTCTTGCTCTTTTTACTTGCCCTGCTGCCCTTGCATACTCTGTATCTGCCCTTGAAGTTCCAGAAGTCCTTGTAGCCCTTGCCGATGATGCCAGGAAGATAAATGCGCTTGTCAGTCATCAAGTTCACCCTCACCCTCAAATATTACCCTTGTTACACCGTCAAGCTGTATTTTATCAGTAAATAAACCGTAACGCTTGCCTAAAAGCTCCGCAGCTTTAAGCTTTTCCTTTTCGTCAGGCTTTTTCTGCATAGTCTTCGCCGCCGAACAGCCATCGCCCGTACCCTCAACCACAACAACCTCCGCAGAAGATGTGCCTCTCACAACGGCAGTCAAATATTCCATAATTTCTGTAGCATCAGCTATCTTCTCATTGTGAATTTCCTTAAGTTGCTCGTCAATATACTCCCTAAACTTAGTATTTCTTAGCAATTTGCTTGCGCACGCCGCTGCTGCTTGCTCCGATTTACAGTTTTTATATACCGCCATATATGCCCTTGTGGCATTAAGGTCAATTAAGTATTCATCTGCAAAGCGCTTCTGTTTTTCAGTCATAATGCCACCTCCTTTAGGCAAAATAAAAGAGCTGATAATCAGCTCTCCATAAAGAAATTTATAAAACTGCGCCCATATTTTGTTATATGATAAAGCTTGGAATTGTAAAGTTTGTCGTACTTAAATCTAACTTTTTTACCTTTAGCTAAATTTTCAATATAATCAGCCATATTTTTTAGATTTTTTTCAAGTTTCTCCTCATTCTTATCTATCAATAATCCAAGTCTAACCAGTTTTTCCTGTACCATTCGGTATTGCCCCTCATCTATACCGTAATCTCTTATTACATCATATGCACTATCGGAACGTTTATCCCCCAACACTATAATATCTCCATACAATTTCAATATTCGAATATCTAATAAGCTTAATTCGTCTAATGTGTCATAATACAGTATAATAACATCCTCTTTTGTTTCCTTTTCTCCTGCAAGATTAATATATCCATTAACCAAATATTTTATTTTTTCTTGCTGCTTTACATCCAAAACATAATCAGATACTATTCCAAAATAGTGCTTTTGTATGGTCCTCAATTTATCATTTTCCAAGCCTTCCAACTTTTCATTAAGCTCGTTTTGACGTGCAATAATTTGATTAATAAAATTCAGTATATTATTCTCTGCCCTTTGCTGCTTATATGCTAACATTATATTACCAACTCCTGGGACAACAGCGCCTATTGCTCCATCAAAAGCTAACTCGCAAACTAAATCGAATGTTGGTCCTATTGCTGGTGATGCAATATTATCCCACTGTTGTTTGAATTTTTCTGAAATATCCATTTATTTATCCCCCATAACATAATAATGTTTTATTATACAATAAATAATACCATATTTCAACATAAAAGACACCACAGTAAATGCAGTGCCTTTTAACTTATGGGGGATTCCATAAGAATACTTATCTTGTATTCTCACTATATATTATACAACAGTATTAAGGTGCATTGTGTGCAACTTTCAGAAATCTATAATATTTTCTTTTTACAGTTGTTCTGTGCATATGTACCTCTGCCCCTATCTCCTCCCACGTCAGGCTATTAATATGTCTTAACCTGATTATCAGCCTCATTTCAGCATCATCAATGGCTGCTATAAATCTTTCAAGCCTGTTCTTTTCAATCTCTACTTTGGCATACGCAAGATTAAGCAACATTTTCCTTTCTGACAGCTCCGTTCCCTTTCGTGCTGTCGGGTCACTTAAGCCACCCCCAAAGGGCATACCTGTTATTACCTGTGCCTTTACGTCAGATTCATTTTCCAGCCGCATTATCTCGTCCTTAAGCCGTAATATTTCTATATTAAGGTAATGCAGCTGATTAAGTTCCTTTTCCGTCATGCCATTCCTCCAAACCTTTACGCCATTCTATTTCTTCAAAGTTTCCCTGTAAAACATCACACTATCTCCAAAAGTTCAGGGTTATCATGTATATTGCCGATTACCTCAGCATCATTTACTTCGCCCAATGGGTAGCCATCAATACAAAACATTCCATTTTCAAACACAACCATTTCAGCAACAATACCACCAAATATGTTTGTACCCTTAACAATATCCCCCTTAAAAATCCTGTTGCCGTTTTTATCGGGCAAGCCTGTAAATCGTCCAACTGTTTCGGGGATAACCTCAACACGCTCCATTTCAGGGAAACTATGATTTACTATGATAAGCTTGCCCGTGTATATATAGTGGTATTTTTCGCCCAAGCATACATAATACCCCTCAACCCATTCACCACGATGCCATTCCCCATGATAAAAAGCTTTTTGATTTCCACTTTCATTCTCGTGAAACCCTCTGAATAAAATATCTATCATTCTTTCACCTCCTGCATAATTCTGCTCACACTCCACATACTAACCCCCGAAAGGACTGATACCATGAAAGATACCGATAAAGATTTACCTTTAGAGGACGACTACGGTGACGGTGATATTCCGCCCGTAGACTTGCCTCACAAGGATAAGTAGGAGTGCAAGCTCCTATTACATATCAATTTCCCTTTCAGGTAACTCAGCTATCTGCCTTGCAAGAGCTGCTGCAGCTTGCCAATCATCAACTTCTACTGCCCAGTACCATTCCGAATACAATCCATAATCGTCGTTCATATTCGTTAAGTCTTTGCACATATAGCTTGTCGCCGCACTATTCCAATCGATTGGGCAAAAATGACAGTCGGGAAAATTTGATTGCGGTTTACATAGCTGTTCGTCATACTCACAACAGAAACAACCGCACGCTATAAATTCATTAAAACCGTGTATGTGTAGGTATTCCGACTTTTTTACAATCTGTTTCCGCTTTTCCGTTTCCTCTGCAATCCAGTGCCACATCTTGCGATGTTCGCGGATTGCTTGTTCTTTTGTCAATCTTTCCATAATTACACCCCTAACACTTCTTTTATCTCATCGCCAAACACCTTAATGGCTTCTTCCGCAAGTCCTTTGCTCAAAAAATATACCCGACTTATACTTTGAAATATACTATTGCTATCAATGCGAAAGACTTGTCTGTCATGGTCATAACAAATAAAATATTTAAATTGGTCACCATTTTCCCAATTAATCGGCTCCGTGTTATTTTCATCAGCCCACCGCTGCATACGCAGCATTAGACTTATACGTTTTGCCATTCTTTCAGCAAGGGATTTGTCAGTGAAATAATTACCGACTTCATAGTGATTATTGTTAAGGTCAAAAATGCCATCACCTTCCATATATTCCATATAAGCAGCCACACCACAGCAAGTGTCTAAGGAATAATAAATTTTATTTTGTTCAGCTCGCTCCCAACCTGTTTTTTTATTTTCCACCAATCCAAGTTCCTTTGCCTGTTCCTCTGCCAGTTCAGCATCAATGGCTTTACCATTTTCTATGATTATCTTTACTTTCATAATTCATTCACCAATCCTTTCCTGTATCAATTTACAATAGTCGGGGTTAATTTCAATCGCAACAAACTCTCTGCCGAGACACTTTGCAACCTCTGCTGTAGTGCCGCTACCTGCAAAAGGGTCTAATACTATACCTCCAGCCCTGCTGCCTGCCAAAATACAAGGCTTCACAAGTTCGGGAGGAAATGTGGCAAAGTGTGCACCCTTATAACCTTTTGTAGCTATACTCCATACAGACCTTTTACGCCTAAGCCCTGTTGTATTTGGTATGTTACCTACGCTGGATTTATCCTTATCTGCGGAATTATTGTAACTGCGGTTATTGGTATACACCCCGCCGCACCGGAAAGTGTTATTATTTCCTTTGGCACGTATACGGCTGTTAGCCTGTCCCAACGTTCCTTTACTACCTGCCGGCAGTTGATTATTATTGCTCACGCACGGTTCCATAATTGCTTCGTAATCAAAATAATACTTAGGCGATTTACTCAGCAAAAATATGTATTCGTGGCTTTTGGTGCAACGGTCATTTGCGCTCTCAGGCATACAGTTTGGCTTGTGCCATATAATATCCTGTCGCAAATACCAGCCGTCCTCCCGCAATGCAAAGGCAAGTAGCCACGGTATTCCAATAAGGTCTTTCCGTTTGCAGCCTACAGGCTTTGTGACCTTTAGCTTTCCCCCTGCGATATTGAGATAATCGCTCGACTTAGAACGGTCTTTGCTGTGGCTGCCGTTGCCCATGCGTCCTTTTCCGCTACCTGCATAACTATCCCCAATATTGAACCATAGCGTTCCATCCGGGCGAAGTGTCCGACGTACTTCTCTGAAAATCTCCACCATTTTACCAACATATTCCTGCGGATTTTCTTCGAGGCCAACCTGTCCGTCTACCCCGTAGTCTCTCAAACCGTAATACGGCGGTGAGGTAATGCAGGTATCAATACTGTCGCTATTAAGTTTTTTCAGTCCATTTAAAGCATCTATATTTATAATCATCTCACTCACCTATCCTTTCAAACCTTTCCTTCAAACAATCCTCGCAAAGCTCGTCACCGTCCACCACATAAAGATTATCATATTCATAACCGCAATTATCACAATAATAATGCGTAACGTGCGTATAAGGGCAGCTATCGCCCATGCAAGGGTACGCAGGGGCAGCACAATCACAACAGTCATTTTTAATTTTCTGCACTCCGTTCTCCTCCTATCCAGTTTATCTCCCGTATATTTTCCGTTTCGATGTCAAATAACCTTGTAAAGCTATACTTTTGAGGGTCATAATACCTTGTTTTGCCGTTTAAAATGTTTTTCAGCTCCTTTATTCCCTCATCCTTGCCTGATACAGGGAACATATAAGGGTCTAAGACATAATTACCCTTAGGGTCAATAACATCAAAGAGCATAAGCCAGCCCTGTTCATTGCTGTCCCTGCGGCATTTATAACGCATAGTTAACATATTTTGTAACCCTCCTTCCGATAATGGGTACAGCGCTTTTTGTAAAGCTGCTCACTTTTTTTATCACAATCAACCACATCAATAACAAGAGGCGGCTTCTTGCCCTTACATACTCTTGCAACTCTGCCTGCCGCCTGGATAACAACAGCATAATCCTTAATAGGAGTAGCCATTACAAGGGTATCAAGGCAAGGTATATCAAGTCCCTCTTTAGCAAGGCTGTAAGTACTTAAAAGCAACTTACTTCTACCCTGCTGCATATCGGTTATAATACGTTCTCTGTCTTTTCGCTTAGTTTGCCCTGTAAGGATTTCTCCATGGATTATTTTGTCTATACTTTCAAGGAGTCGTATCCGGTCTGACAATACTAACACTGTTCTCCCCTCTGCAATCAGCCTGGCAATCTTTTGCACAAGGATAAGCTTCCGCTTTACACAATCAGCAAGTGCGGATATGTAACTACTCCATACAAGGGTGCCGTCAAAATCAGTAAAATCCTCTAAATTATCAGGTGTAATACCTGTGCAAATCTTTTCCACCTTAACGTTCATAACCTTATCTGCTATAGCTTCATCAGGTACGCTGTATCTTACAGGACCTACATAGGCAACAATACTTTTTTCTGTTCCGTCTGCCCTATGTACTGTAGCCGACAATCCATATTTATGCCTGGCCGCAAGATTATTCAGTATCTTTGAAAACTGTCCCATTCTTGATGGACTACCGCAAATTCTATGGCATTCATCAACAATAACAGTGTTGAACCTATAGCGGTAATCCGTTAAATCAAGCTTAGCCATAGTCTGTACCGTTGCAAAGGTAATGTCACTAAGCTCAACTTTACCTGCGGTTATTTTCCCAAGTCTACTTTTATCAACATATTTTGCAGCTCTTAAATAGCTCTGGTTAAGCAAATCTTGTGTGTGAGTTAGCCACAATGTTTTATACCCTAGTCCTACCGCAAGAGCTAAACCCATCTGAGTTTTACCGCTGCCAGCCTTACTATGCAAAATACCAAAGCCTGCCTTTGCCATTTTCTTAACTGCTGTTCGTTGATAATCGTAAAGCCCAAAATCAACATTACCAAAGTCAACAACTGCCTCATCAGCAAGGCTTATTGTTGCCTGATGTCTTATCTCATGTGGTATAAGATGCTTAAGCTCCACGAAAAGTCCGATAGGTACATAAAGCGTGTTTCCATCACGCTCATACAGGTACAGTCTTTCAGGTGTTGAGCCTGTCCATATACCCATACGTTTTTTACTGTAGTATTCAGGATTGCTAACCCACAGATTATTTGCACAGTATTCTGCAAGCTCTTCCGTTGCCTCTTCGATTTTTACGTTATTTGATATTGTAATCCGCAAAGCTCCTTTGCCTCCTTCAAAGTTATGTCACCCTTTACGCTGTTGTAGGGCACACAATAAACCGTGTCAGGTTCGCTACCAAAGCATATGGCGATGTAACAAAAGCCTCCGCCCTTTTCAGCAAATTTTTTAAATGCCATCTCCTGATTTACCTCAATACGGGAGCAGCGGAACACATCACCTTTACACAGCTTACAGTCATAGGCATAAGCAATTCCTCCATATACTTCTATAATGTCGAAGGGCTGTCCGTTATGATTGTCCTGAATAATATGTACCCAACTGCCCTGCTTGCTCAGAGCCTTGGCAAATCTTCTTTCAAAATTGTTTCCGTCTTTTTTATTGCTCATAATTACCTCCTTTATGTGGGGGAAATAGAGTGAAAATTTCTATCCCCCCCAAAAACACCGCTTAATTACCAGCTTTACACCACTTGGGGGAATTTGGGGCATTTTTTCAATTATATATATATTTATCTATTTTTTATATTTTAAAATTTTATATATATAAAAATAAATATCCCCTTTATCCCCCTTGGGCTTAATAAAATGCTTTCAGTATCCCCCAAACTATCCCCCTACCGTCCCCCAAACTATCCCCCAAAACAATTTCGGGCTGAAAATGAGTGCACTTAATAAACCTTTTTAAAGTAAATTTTTAAAAAAGCTGTTTAATTGCTATACCAAAGGGGAGCACTGCCACACCTGCTACTGATACGCTGTACTTTCGCAGCCTTTGTTCTTTGTCCTGTGGGAATATAAATATACCAATTATCCCAAAAAAGCGTTTAACCCTGTGCTATGTGTATATTTAGCCTACGGACGCTTAATATAATTTTTGTTGTTTAAATACATCGGGTTCAGGAGCATTCTCCTCTACCTGAGTAAATAATTTCGGCTTTAAGCCCTTATAATAAAAGTTGCCATGCACCTTTACAAGTGTAATACCGCTCCTTGCAGCTCTATCCTTTATGTTCCTTTTATTAAGTGCATTAACTCCGTTCTTACTGCACCACGCAAGATACGGGTCTTCAAAGTCTGTCTTTTTCACCCTATCCTTACTATTTAAAGTTATCTCATAATTTTCATTAATGAATCCATAAAGAGTATCAAGACGTTCCCTGTACTCCTCAATAATATTTTCATCAGCCTTACAGTAACTGAATTTAAAACCATTGTCCCTGAGCCGATACAAGCCTTCCAGCGCCCAGTTAAGGATACCGTCAGCCTCTTTGCAAAGTTTGTGTGTCAGGCTCCCGTCCCTTTGTTCCTTTGGTATAACATTTTCACAGGGAATAATATTAAGCCTCTCAAAAATATGTCCACCCTTGTCATCGGTAAAGGCAGGCAGTGTATTGCAAGCCATTACTATTCCCCCGGTGAAATACCAGTTGAAGGACTGCTTGCCCTTAAACTCAACCTTTACACTGTCACCGCCTGTAAGCTGTTTGAACGCTGAGCTGTCTGCTATGTCATCGGCTCTCTGGTCACCTACAATGTCAAGCCTTTTGCCACACAAGTCACCTAAAGCAAAACGGTCTGACATATTTTGTATAGGTATATTTGCTACATTATCAATACCAAGGAAATAACCTAGTACATTAAGGTATACGCTCTTACCTGTATTGCCTAAAGGAGAGGTTAATACCAAGCATTTTTTTGTACGATTTACCGCTACGTTACTGAGCAACAAGCCTGTCCACTCCTGCAGAAGTCTTACCTTTTCGGTATCAACTTTCCCCTCTGTATCACTGCAAAGGGTATTAATATATTTAAGCCACAGGGGACACTTTGCATTGGGATTGTAATTACAATTAAGCTGTATGGTAGATAGCAACTCAGGACTATGTTTCTTAAGGTCCTTTTCTTTTAAATCCACAACACCGTTTTTAACATTTATCATGTGTTCGTTGGTGTTTATCTCAGCAAAGCCATACGTATTTTCAGGGGAGCATAATAGCAGATTGTACACATTGTTAAGCATCGCATCCGTTGCCACGCCCAGAGGCAGATATTCCTTTATATATCCCTTTGCCTCGTTTTTACTGCATCTTTTATAAACTCCGTCACGAAATATGTAAAACTCCGCAATATCAAGTCCCGGTTTGTTCACTATGATATAGTCAAGGCTTTTGGCTATGGAATGAGCAAGAGTATCAGTGTATATGCCGTTGGGCTTATTGTCCTTAAGCTTTACCCATGAGGCATATTTTGTATCGGTTGTACCTATAAGCTCCAGCAGACTCTCCCTTGTTCCGCCCCCTGCAAGGTAATCACTTACATCTCCTTTGTCAACGTCACTGACAGTAAGAGTCGTAACGCTGTAAGCAATATCCTTAATGTCTTTTGAAATACGCTTTGCAAGCTCCTGTCCAGGCTCGTCATTATCCGGCAGAATAACCACCCTTGCACCTCGGAAGTACTGAGCAAAATCCTTTTTCCAGTCACCGCAGCCCCCTGCCGTAATGGCAGTAAGACCAATTTTCCGCAGGTTATCAGCGTCCTTTTCACCCTCCACATAATAAACGGGATAGCCGTTTTTAATAGCTTCAAGGGTTTCATTAAGACGGTAAAGGGTTTTCTCCGTGTGCTCAGACAGTCCCGAAACAAAGCTGCCGTTTATAATTCTGCCATAGCGTATAACCTTGCCCGCCTGCCTTATTTTCACATAGTCACCATAGTTATAAACTGCCTCTACCCTCATTTGGTCTTGCCATGTAGGCTCGGTTTGAGTTTTATATCCGCAAAGGTCAGCCATTTTTAAGCCGATCTTTGCAAGTATATCCTCAGTAGTACAGCCTGCGTGACAGTGCATTAATATTTTGTCACCGTCACCTGTTATAGTAAGGCTTGCCTTATCATCATTATGACATGGACAGCGTGCCTGATAGCTGCTGCCCCTCAAATGCTTTACGTTTTTAAAGTAAGTTAAAATTTGTTTTATTTCCAATTCCTCACCTCCCTATGGCAACTTTAACATATAAAAACTGCCAATTACTGCCTTTTAGAATGGGAGGTCATCATCGTCAGCATTTTCGGTTGATGCAAAAAAATTATCCATTTTAGGCTCATTGTACGGCTTGTCCTCAGGTATATCAAATTTACCCTCTCTGATAACACTTGCTGAGCGTAAATACTTAGGCTTACAGCTCCACGCAAGTCCGTTATTGCCTAAAAACTGCTCCCTGCCAAATATTACACCAAGCAGTTTGCCTTTAAAGCAATCACAAAACTTGTCACCCCATGCAACATTAAAGCCTTGGTTGCTGTCCTCAACTGCAACACAAAAACGCTTAAAATCCCTGTTGGTGTTGCCATCCTTATCTTTTAATAAGATGTAATAAATACAGCCCCACTTTTTATTTTCTCTTTTATCAGCCCTGTATGCTTCAGTGTAGTGCTCTTTAAAATCACCCTCTGCAACATCAAGCGAAATCTGCAGCATATCCTTACCGTTTCTGCTCTGTATCTCTTTAACCTCCATAATCTTGCACACATAACCTCCTGCAGGTATCTGTGTAGAATTAATGTTAATACTATCATAATCAGCTGGTTTATTCATTGTTGTCCTCCTTAAAACTCTGCAAGTACATTAATTACCTGCTGCATATCGTTGTCAATCTCGTTTTCCTCAAAGGCGCCCATAGGCGTTTTGGCGGTGGAATTGTTAGCGTGGGTTTCAAATATATGTTTTCCGTTAACCGCTTTAGCAAGCAAAACAACCGAAAAACGGCTTTCAAGGCAAAGCTTATCCAGCTTTTTGCCACTGGTCTTTATTCTGGTAAATATGTAACCGTTTTCATCTCTTTCGGTTTGGGTGTGTGCTACAAAAATAATTGTAAGGTTGTCTCTGTAATTATAGGCATTTGCTATCAATCCCCATATACAGGACGCTAAATCCACCCATTTATCGTAACCCTTTTCCTTAGCTCTCCTCATTTCATCGTCAGCCATGATTGAATTGATGGTATCAATTACAACGTATTTTATCTCAGGCTTTTCCTTATCAACTCGGTTTAACAGCTCCTGTATAGCTGTCGGGTTTGAGTTCTTGCAATAATTGCCCTTTTCCTTATTATACTGCTCTCTCCACTTTTTCCAGTTAAGCCCCTTTTTATCGCAATCGATGTAAAGGGTTTCGTCCGGATTAAGGTTTCTCATGGAGGCAGTCTTGCCCGAGCCGCTTTCACCTGCTACACATATAACTCTGCTCATTTAATCACCGCCTTTGATGATAAAGCTGTCGGGCTTTGGCTCAATTGTTATAAAATCAAGCACCTCTCCGTCCTCTGTTACCGCCTTGTTATCATCAGTTATAATAATTTTTGAGCGAAGCTCTTTCTTTTTTACTTCCTTTACAATTCGTACACAATCGGTCATACCCATTTTTTCAAGCCTTTCAGGCGCATCCTCGGGATATATAAGCTCTGGTACATTCTTACGTGTATAACCGCTGCCATACGGCGTTGAAAGACGAAAACGCTTGTCCTTGTCTTTTTCCGCAAAATAGTAATCTGCAAGCAGTTGCTTAAATCTGTCAATAGTTGCCTGCGCAAGCTTTGTTTCACTGTTTTCCCAGGTATCAAGCTTTTCTCTCTCATTGTCTGCATAAGCCTTTATTTCTGCAATGCGAGCACTGCAAGCCGATATTTTCTTGAAAGCCCATGCTGCAGTTTCAAGGTTATCAATTTTAAAGCCCTCACTCTGCTCCTGTATAGCCTCGTTATACTCCTCTTTGAGTAAATCATTCATGGATATTTCTCCTTTCCTTAACAGCCCCCATATACAACCTGCCAATCTCCACCAACGCAAACGGTACGGTGAGCAGAAATACCCACTCACCGCCAACAGCAAAGTAACCTCTTGCAATATAGCAGGCTACCACTGCTGTTGGGGTGAACCACGCTACTATTGATATGTAAATCAGTAATGCTATGATAGCTGTTTCAATGTGTTTCATTATTCATCCGCCTCCACAAACTCACCATTTATCAACTTATAGTATGTATCAGCCTTTATCGTTTTACCATCAACCTTAATCGCCTTTACATCAATGAGCTTATAGTCATCATCCCTTTCAGCAATAACAATATAGCAACCTAAAGCACCTTTTGCTCTGCCTGCATATCCGGTCGCAATAGCAACACTGTCCTCTCCCTCAACGCTTGCTGCGGAGTAGTCGCCTATGTTGATTGCTGCTGAGTAGTCGCCTGTATTTGTTGATGCTGAACAGTAACCTGTATTCGTTGATGCTGAATGGTTGCCTGTATTCGTTGATGCTGAACAGTCACCTGTGTTGGTTGCTGCTGAGTAGTTGCCTGTGTTGGTTGCTGCTGAGTAGTTGCCTGTATTCGTTGATGCTGAATGGTTGCCTGTGTTGGTTGATGCTGAGCGGTCACCTGTGTTGGTTGCTGCTGAGTAGTTGCCTGTATTCGTTGATGCTGAATGGTAACCTGTATTCGTTGATGCTGAATGGTTGCCTGTGTTGGTTGATGCTGAGCGGTCACCTGTGTTGGTTGCTGCTGAGTAGTTGCCTGTATTCGTCGCAGCTGAGTAGTCACCTGTATTAGAAATCTTATTATCGTCCCAGTTAACCTTTTCCATAATGAAATGAACACCCGCTTCAATCAGTCCCTTAATACCAATTTCAGCGCCTATTTTAATCTTTTTAGTTGCAACCTTATTGTCATCATCAGATTTGTTCATTTCTTCGGGGATTTCAACTTCGCAGAAACGGTTTATATTACCGTTAGCATCGGTAGGTGGGTAATAGCCAAATACATCCATAGGGTTTAGACAGCTATGAAATCCGCATTCGCAGACCTCCGCTTTGTCCTCCTGATATTCCTTGCCAATTTCGTATTGAAAATTTCTGCACCGTAAATCCTTATTAAATCCTTTGTACGCCTTCATTGGCTTGTCCCTCCTCAAATCATGCCATATGTATCTGACCTGCCAAGCAAATAATCGGCACTGCAGCCGTAATGTTCGCAAAAGTCAAATATAACGTCAACACTTATATTTGTACTGTATTTAATCTCCTCTGCAAGAGCCTCACTTACACCCTCAAAGCCATCCTCGCCGTTTTCTGCAAGTATTTTGACCATTCGGTCAAAAATTACATCGTAATCAATAGGTTTAATCATTTTGACGCCTCCTTACGGAAATCTCTTATGGCGCAGGCAATAGCCTTTGCGGTATCCTTATCAAAACCGCAGCCCTCCAGTTTATCCCTGTTATGAAATACATCGCAAGGCTCACCTGCCTCACAGCTTTTACCATATCCCGGCACGGCAATAAATCCACCATTGATATGTTGTCCATAAATAATCAGGTATGAGTCTCCATTATAGTCCATGGCAAACTCCCTGACGTTATTTGTTTTAAATTTCGCTCTGATTTTATAATTCATAATTTCCTCCTTGATTTCACCGGAGAAACGTGCTACACTAAAAGTGTCAATTATTTGTGGAGCACGTTCTCCTCACTTTGCCTCCTGTTGGCGCAGGAGGCTTTTTCATTTGTTATCATCATTTATACCTCCGTCACAAGGGACAATATAGTCTTTAATTTTGTTTTAAGCTCCCTGTTTTCCAACAGTATCTTGTCGTAGTCCTCTCGGCTTACCGTATCAGGTGCTGTTGCCCTTATGTACCAGTGCCCGCCCTTACCATTCTGATAGGCAGGTATTAAACCCTGTTCGCATTGCCGTCGTACTTCCGCTTGGCTAAGTCCCGTTATTCTTGCATACTCAGGTATCTTTACCACTCTTGTTTTTAGTAATGCCTCCAATGTTCTCACCTCCTTA
>CALIRN010000241.1 GCA_938042265.1 uncultured Eubacteriaceae bacterium | reverse complement strand
AAGCATACCGTAATCATCAATGGAATATACACATACAGGCTTAATATCAAATTCTATAGCTCCCGTTTCCTCCCTGAGCTCTCTTTTGGCAGCCTCAATTACAGATTCCTCCGCCTCTCTGTGTCCTCCGGGTATTTCAAGAGTATTTCTTTCTCTGTGCTTGCAAAATACCCATTTACCCTTATATTTGGAAATTATTACGGCGTATTTTATTTTATCATCCGCAGCACTGTCTAAAAACTTAATATCTGCCATGGTATATCTCCTTTAATTTTATTAATCTATTTATTCGCTGTCACAATACGTAAAATTATTTAATTCAACAAAAAATACCGTGTTACAATTTTATATTCATAACAAACAGGTCAGAATATAAGTTTTAAAAGTAAATATGCAGCAGGCTGATGCAAAAGATAAACTATAAGCGCATGTCTGCCCGCAAAATTAACAGGCTCAAAACAAATATGAGGCAGCTTGTCCAGCCGTTTTCTGCCCCCTATAAGATCAAAGCCGTAGTAGCCTGTAAGGAACAGGAAAAGCCAAGGAAAAACAGGATAATAGTCAGTTGAGAAAAAGCCCTTTTTCATAAACCCCAAATATGTACCCACAATACTGCCGTAGAGTATTTTAGGCAACTTAAAGCCAAATATGCCTATACTCAAATATCCCTCCTTTAGCCTGTAAAATGCAACAAAAAGCAGTATACTTACCGCAAAGCCAATTAACGGCGGCACGCTTTTAAGATATTTATCAGGCATGGCAAGAATAAGCATAGCCGAGCCCGTAAAGGTCAATATACCAAAAATTATACGGTTTTCAGGCATAAAAAACAGGGTTATCAGGCTTATAACAGCCCCCATCAAAAATACAATAATTCCTCTTTTTATATGTCTGCTGCCTATTCTGTAGCAAAAACCCGATATAACAATAAACATAAAGCATATGCTTTGCTGCCATATAAAGCCTGCATAACTTTTAAACCAATGCCATTCAAAGCCGAATATATTATTCATATCCCATGCAATATGATAGAGCACCATGCTTATCACCGCTATTCCCCTCAACAGGTCAACAACGGCATAACGCCTTTTTAGATTATCACTCATAGCTAATTCACCAATTTTTTTATTTAATAATATCAAACAATTACAGGTATTGCAATATATTTAATTGTAAATTTTTGTCATAATATGTAATTAATTGATAAATAAGCCATTTTTTGACATTTATTATTGACAAATTTCTCCATTAATGTTAAAATTAGAATACGCAAAAACAAAAATATAAAGCAAAGGGGTTAATTAATATGTTAAAATCGCTTGGTATTGTACGTAAAATTGATGATATGGGAAGGCTCGTTATTCCAATGGAATTGCGTAAAAGCTTTGGTGTTGAGCCGGGTGACGCCTTTGAAATCTATACCGATGAAGATTCAATCGTGCTAAAAAAATATGCTCCTGCAGATATTTTTACGGGCGAAATGGACAATCTGGTCGAATATAACGGTAAAAGAGTATCTGTTAATACAATACGGGAGCTTGCACGCAGAGCAGGTCTTAAAATTAATGAGTAATATATGGAGCCATTTTTTGAACTGCACCCCAAATGTTAGACATAAAACTAACATTTGGGGTGCAGTTTTAATGTTAAAATACACTATAAGAAAAAACTTGCAATAGCGGGCTCTCCCAAATTCACATACAGCCAAAGGAAAGCTATCAACAATGAATATATTCTCAGTAATCATTGAAAAGCAACTCATCATCTTTTGCCGAAGCAATTCCGCCACTTGAAGCAAATTTCGTCGTTTTCGATTAAATCGGATCTATCTCATTTTACAAATGAAAACCAAGCTTTTTCCAAATCATTTCCTGTTATTTCACCGCAAAGAGCTATGGTGATTACTTCAGAGTCAGAAAGCTTAGACTCTACAAAATTTCTTCTGTTTGTTATTTCAGACAACACATATAGGTTGTATAAATAATCGATAAAAGCAAAAATAGTTAAAAAGGTATTTAAAAGTTGCTATTATGTTGTGTTATAATTATTTTTGAACTTCAACATAATGATTGCTTCCTTTTTAGTTTTGTGTTTTAAACTTAAGGATAGCACATTTATTGAAGTTTTTCTATTATTTTAACTAGCACAACGAGTTAATTTATAAATTGGTAACTATATACGCAAGTTAAAACCAAATTACAATTTACCGTCAAATATAGATTACATATCTGCCCAAAATCCATAAATATCAAAATCTATCCTTGTATTTACCCACCGTATAAGGATAAAGTGCCTTATTTTTGGTTTAAATAAATCCTAATTATTTATTTATCTCCGGATTATCTGTTCTTTCCAACAAATAATCTGTTGATACTTCAAGCTTATCAGCTATCTTAATTAATATTTCACATTTTGGCAAGATATCTTTCTTCCAATTTCCCGTTATTCCTGTACTTATTCCCAATTCCTTCAATAAAGGAGTTATCTTTACACCTTTATCATTGCATACTGCCTTCAATCGCTCATAAAACATTTTATATCCTCCCTTTAGTAAAACCTTAACAAAACTCATATTAACGAGTGAATATTTTTTATTTATTTCTAACAAAGCTCACATTTGTGAGTATTTTTCCCTTTACAAATTCATAACAATGAGTTAAAATAATTTTAGGTCAAAACAAACTTATTTTTTGTCTATCTTTATTGTAATTGTTTATTATATCATATTTTAAAATGAGGTGCAAATTTTATGAAAAGTATATTATCTCAATTATTTGACGGCGAAATATACCCAATAAGGGACTGTCTTCCCTATTCTGAAGAATACTTAAATAAGCAAAGTATATCAAATCAGCATCAAGAGGACTTTATAAAAAAACTAAAAAAGCTTGATCCATCACTTTGTGAGGAATATTTGAAAACAGATGAGGAAATACTTGCAGTAAATTACCTTGCAGGTAAAGAAGCCTTTATTTACGGCTTTTGCCTTGGTACAAAAATAATTTCGGAGGTGCTGACAAAGGATATTTAATAAATTTGTGTTTGCCTTTGCAGAAAACACGGATTTATTTTATAGTTTAAATGTTTTTTTAATTAATGGAGTTTTAAAAAGGTAACATTTTTTTCTGCAAAAACAAACGCAGACCATTTAAAGTCTGCGTTTAAAATTATCGTTTTTATTCCTCATCCTCATCACAGTATGCAGTGCTGACATGATTATTCTCAAAGTTTTGCTTAAGCTCGTCCCTCATGGCCTCACCGCTGCTTTCATCAATCATAGCCGAAAGTATCCTGCCGTAAAGCTCTGTTACATTTTCCTTCCAATTCTTTTTAATACGCTTTGCCTGCTCCTTGGATACTACAGACAAATTAATTTCCATGAGGACGGTTTCATCTTCGTAAACACCGCATTTTACAATATAATCATTTTCACCATTGTAAAAATAGTTAGCAACCACCTCAAACTCACGCTTAATACGCTTTTTGTTATCACTGACATAATCACATATTGCAGTACGCTTGGAGTAGGCAATCTGCTTTGAAAACAGCCTCAATACCTCTTCACCCTCATTGGTAATGCTGTACATGGTGGTATTGTTTTCCGTTGCAGCAGACTCAAGCATACCGCTTTCAAGAAGCTGCGCAATATACTGTTGACAGGAAAAATAATCCATATATTCCCCCTCAACGGCAAAATCCACAAGCTCTGCCGTTGACAGCGGCATATCCATCTGATACAGCAGAAATAATATTATTAATTTATTTTCCGCCAGTTCGTTCATCTTACCGGGCATAACAGGCCTCCCATTACTAAAACACGCCATTAACCTGATGGTCAAGGATATTGTACTCCACTTACGCTACGTACTCATAACCAAAAAATGCCTTTTACATTCACATTAAGTTGGAGCTTGCACTCCTACTGAATGTATGAGTAAGTACCCTCCACCTAAAGAAGTGAGAGACTTACTCTGTTGATTAAAATCGACAAACTTATTATACTTTATTTTTATAATAAACGCAACCTATTATAATGTCCATATTTTTATATCAATTTTTGTTAAAAATAGCTATGAATTAAAAAGCGAAACGCTTTACAGGCAGTAAGGCATCGCAATTATGTTCTTTCCCTGAAAAGTATTCCTTTCAATAAATCTGCGGCTTATAGAGTTAAGCACCCTGCGTTTATCAAGGCTCCACCATGGCTCTATTAAAAGCTCCTTGCTTCCGTCACCAGTAATGCGGTGTATACTTACATTGGGCGGTATCTGCTCAATAATATCCACTATAAAATCAACATACTCCTCAAAGGCAAACACCGTAAAAGGCTTGTCCCTGTAAAGCTGTGCAAGTCCCGTACCCCTGAGGATATGTAAAAGCTGAAGCTTAAGCCCATCTGTACCGCAATCCACCGCATAATTCACGCTTGCTAGCATATCCGCCTTGTTTTCTCCCGGCAGGCCCAGTATTATATGGGTAATTACATCAATATTATACGCTTTGAGCATAGCAATCGCATTTGCATAAACCTCGGTTTTGTAGCAACGGTTTATCAACGTTGCCGTATTGTCATTGCTTGTCTGCAATCCCAGCTCCACACACACATACATCTCTTCGGAAAGCTCCCTTAAAAGTTCACAAACAGACTTATCAATACAATCCGGACGTGTGGCAACAGACAGTGCATTTATGCCCTCACACTCCATGGCAGAGGTGAAACGCTCTCTCAGTACATCAATTGGTGCATAAGTATTTGTAAATGCCTGAAAATAAGCCATATAATTATTATTATAGCCCCATTTGGCGCTCATTTTTTCTTTCATACTTTCAATCTGCTCCCTGATTGAAATACCACGGCTGCCTGCAAAATCCCCTGAGCCGCTGCCACTGCAAAAGATACAGCCCTCGGAGGACAAACTTCCGTCACGATTAGGACAGGTAAAGCCTCCGTCCAAGGCAAGCTTAATAATCTTTCCGCCAAGTCGATGCTTGAAAAAATCATTTGCACTGTAAAACGGATGCTTTGGTGTAAGCTCCACAAATATCCCTCCACAAATTATTTTGTCATATATCCACCTTTTAAGATATTTTTTGTGGATTAATAAAATGAGTTATCCACATTATCCACAAATTTATGCACAACACCCTAAAATACTGCCTTACAAATCCACATTTAATTAACATAGTCAAAATAAAGCTATCCACATTTCCACATAAAACTGTGAAAAAGCATTATATGATGTATTATCAAGGATATTCATGCTCCGCTAGCGTTGCGTACTCATAGCCATTAAACCTTATGATAAAAAAGTATAATATCCTCATACTCATTGTTTTTATTTAAAAATCCCTCCGGAACAACCCCCAGTCTTTCAAATCCAAGCTTTTCATAAAGCCTTATTGCTCCGATATTTGAAGCTACTACCGCATTAAACTGCAAAATTTTATAGCCGAAGCTGCCTGCATTGTCAATACAATGCCTTACAAGCCTTTCACCTATACCCTTACCTCTTGCATATGAGGCAACGGCAAATGAGGCGTTTGATAAGTGTCCGCATCTGCCTATATTGTTGGGATGGAGAATATAAAGCCCCAGTATTACACCGTTTTCCTCCGCAACAGCAGTAAGAGTCTGCTGCGCAAAAAAAGCTCTGCCGTCTTCAACCGTCAGTCCCTCAATTTGAGGAAAAGCCATTCCGTCATTTACGACCTCATTCCATATTGAAACCATTGCAGGTACATCTTCATTTTTATATGCTCTTATCGTTATATCCATTATTAATCTCCCTTAATTTATCTTTATCAACTTTAATATAAACCAATTATCAGCTTAAGTCAACCATAAGCAATCCTTTATCAGTGCAAACCCACAGGTAAATAAATTCAAAAAGAGCAAAAAAATCCCGAAATGTCGGGATTTTTTATAATTACTTCACTTTAATTTGTACAATGGTGCCGGCTTCAATCTTTTTGCCTGCAGCCGGGCTCTGTTCCGAAACTGTCAGCTTGCTTTCAGCCGTATCCTCTGCTTGCTGCGATGTTTCCTCAGTAGTGCCTTCCTGTCCGTTAGCCGTCTGAGCCGTATTTTCCTCTGCAACACCTGCATTGTAAACGGAACATCCAAAACCTACGGCCTCAAGCATCTGCTTTGCATTTTCTACACTGTTACCTGTCACATCGGGTACAGCAATAAGCTCACTTCCACTCTTATTTTCCGTATTAAGCAATACTTTACCGCCCTTTTCCATAGCGGTGCCTGCCTCAGGATGCTGTGCTGTAACAGTATCACCGCCTGCACTTAATATCTCAAAGTCAAGACCCATATTAACAAGCTCCGCAATAGTGTTTTTAAGGCTCTTGCCTTTATAATCACTAAGCTGTGTTGTATTTGTTTCCAGCTCCAAATCTTCGGTATCTGCCGAGGCAGAAGGAGCTATTGCCTTGTACTGAATAATCTTTTCCATAATTCCCCTGAGCATAGGTACAGGAGATATATCACAGCCGTCATAATATCCCTGCGGTCTGTCAATTACCGTCATTACTATAATATCAGGATTGTCTACCGACAGATAAGATATAAACGACAAAACATAGGTTTTGTTATCTCTGGGGCTCTGCTCTGCGGTACCTGTTTTACCGCCCATGGCATAGCCCTGAATAACTGCCTTTTTACCTGTACCGTCCGAGCTTAAAACCGCCTGCATTGCCTTGCGTAGATAATCCGAGGTTTCCTGAGAGATAACCTGTCTTACCACCTTAGGTGAATTTTCCTTAACAACGTTACCGTCTGCATCAACCACCTGCGATACTACATAAGGACGCATAAGTCTGCCTCCGTTTATTGTAGCGCAAAAGGCATTAAGTGCTTGAAGTGCCGTACAGTTAAATCCCTGTCCGAAGGAGCTTGTTGCCATTTCAACATTATTCAGTCTGTCCAAAGTATACATAAGCGATGAGCTGTCAACAGCATTTTCATCAGGCAGGTCAATACCCGTTTTCTGATGAAAGCCAAAATCCTGCTGATACTTATAGTAAATCTCAGGGCTCATTTTTTCAATTATTTCCATCATACCAACGTTGCAGGAGTTTGCAAGCACACCCTTTACATCAAGCTGCCCGTGTCCGCTGGTTTTATGGCAATGAATAGGCTCCGACCAGCCTGAAACAGTTTTAGCTCCGTTGCATACAAAAGTGCTTGAAGGAGTTATAAGTCCCTCCTCCAGTGCCATGGCAACAACTATAGGCTTATAAATGGAACCCGGCTCAAAGCTTTTTGATATGGCAAAATTGCTCCATGCCTTATTGGCATAGACCGACCTTTCCTCATCGGTCATCTTATCCCAGTTTTCCTTAACCTCAGACTTGCTTTCCAAATCCGTAAGCGCCATTGGGTTATTGGAGTCAAAGCCGGGATACTGAGCCATTGAGTAAATCTCGCCTGTATTTGGATTCATAATAATGGTTGCGGTATATTCCGCACCATAGCTGTTGTAGGCAACCTTGCAGGCATCATCAGCATACTGCTGCATTGTCTGGTCAAGGGTTGTAATAAGGGTATTTCCCTTTATGGGCTCCTGAAGCTGTGTAACAACACTGCCGTCCTCCTCATAGGTACGGAAATTTCGTCCGGGAGTGCCTGTCATATCATCATTATACTGTTTTTCAAGACCGGTTAAAACATCGCCTCTCATAAAGCCCAATACCTGTGCCGCCAAAGTTGAATTAGTGTAAGTACGCTTCGTATCCGTTTCAGTATATAACCAGTTGTAGCCCAGTGCCTCAATTGCCTTGCCCTTGGTATAATCAACCTTTTTTGCTATAACAAGATAATTTGTATCCTTTGTGGGCTTACCCTCTGCATCCTTTTTAAGGTAACCCTGTATTTCTTCCTTATCAATCTCCAGTATGGCATTTATTTTGTCCACTGTTTCCGCCTGTGTATCACTGTCCTGCTGTGCAAGTATTCTCACATCAAGCACAATATTAAATACGGTATTTCCCACTGCCAAGGTCTGGTGATTTCTGTCAAGTATATCGCCTCTGTTAGGGTTTACTATCTCATCCCTTACCTTATTAACCTGATTATTTATGGAAGCCGCCTCGTACTCTGCTCCCTTGCTTATCTTAATTGCCCATACCCTGTAAAAGCCCGAAAAACCAATAAAGGCAAGCATAATGAATATTATTATCAATATCCTTATAACTATGCCTGCTTCACGGTCAACATTATGCCTGTTTTTACGCCTTACATTATCTACCTGTCTTTTCTGAGGGCGTTTTGGAGCTTCTCTGCGCCTCACATTATTATTCCTTCTGTCATTATAGTCTCTTGCCATTTAACTCAATCCTTAAACAAATTACCTACAACCTGAGCAAAGGTCAGCTTATCCTGATTTTCGGTTTTATACTGCATGGTATAACTTTCCTTCTGTACATCTATGTACTTAATCTGATAACTTTTAGGCTTGGACATACCAAGTCTAGTCTGTGCAATTTCCTCTATACGCTTCAAATCTATTGTTTCATTAAGCCTGGTCTCAAGATATGCATTATTCTCATTAAGTGCTTCAAGCTGCTCACGCATATTGATAATTTCCCTATGCCTTGCATTGTTGCCTGCTGTTACACTTACAAAACCGATAGCCATTGAAAATGCAATAACAACGCACACCATTACCTTAAGAGTGCCTAAAGGCATCGTTTCCGTGGATTTTTCAAGCTGCTTTACCTTTTGTGCCTTTTTCCTGCGGCTTTGTGTATAATCATCATAGTCGGTGTATAGCTCATACGCCTCTGAGGTATTATTATAGTTGTAGTTATTAACATAAACTCTTGAATAATAATCTGAATTATATCTTTTTTCTCTGCGCATAAGTTCTCACCCCTTTGCAGCTATCCCCCATAGCCTTCACCTGCCGCAAAAGGCGGAAAATGTGACTTATGCTTTATAACTGCATTTAATTTATCTTTTCAACGATACGCAGCTTTGCGCTGTGTGATCTGTGGTTTATATCAAGTTCATCCCTGCCTGAAACAATGGGCTTACGTGTAATAATTTTAACAGAGGACTTTTTTCCGCATACGCAGACAGGAAATTCCCTTGGGCAGGTACATGGATTTTCCAACTCTCTGAAGGTATTTTTAACAATTCTGTCCTCTAATGAATGGAAGGTTATAATACACAGCCTTCCACCGGGTTTTAACAGATCCACCATACTTTTAAGCGATTTTTCAAGTATTTCCAGCTCACCGTTTACTTCAATCCTTATCGCCTGAAAGGTGCGTTTTGCCGGATGCGGTCCGTCTGCCCTTGCCGCCTTTGGTACAGCCCTCTTAATAACGCCTACAAGCTCAAAGGTTGTATCAATTGGCTTTTTCTTTCTTTCAGTTACTATAAAATCAGCTATTCGTTTGGCCCATCTTTCCTCTCCGTAGTCCTTAATAATTCTTGTTAAGTCCTCAGCGGAATATGTGTTCACCACCACATGAGCA
>CALIRN010000240.1 GCA_938042265.1 uncultured Eubacteriaceae bacterium | reverse complement strand
AAAGGACATAAGCACATCACCGTACTGACCGTGACCGCCCGACTGTTTTTTATACTTACCTCTTACCTCAACCTTTGCTCCAATCTTTTCCCTGTAAGGAATGATAGGTTCTGAAAGTTCAACCTCAATCTTATATTTATTTTTAAGCTTGTTCACAAATACATCAATCTGTGCATCACCTATACCGCTGACAATAGACTGCTTGGTTTCCTTATTAACCTCAAAGCTCATTGTCTTATCCTCTTCAAGGATTTTGTTGATTGCACCGGCAAGCTTATCCTCATCACCCTTTGTCTTAGGCTTAACAGCTACCCTCATAAGTGCTGCGGGATACTCAATAGGTGGCATCTGAACAGGTCTGTCAGCACTTGCAAGGGTATCACAGGTGCTCGTATTCTGAAGCTTTGCAATAGCACCTATGTCACCTGCTCTAAGCTCATCAACATCAATCTGCTCCTTGCCTCTCAATATATAAAGGTGACCAATCTTTTCTGCAATATTCTTATTAACGTTTTTAATCATACTGTCCTTTTTAAGGACTCCGGAACAAACCTTAAAGATACTTAAACGTCCTACATAAGGGTCAGCTATTGTCTTGAATACAAAGGCCGAAACAGGCTCTGTTTCATCACAGTTAATTTCAACAACATCATCCGTCTTTGGATTGATAGCATCAATAACAGGCTTAACTTTTGATGTAGGCGGCAAAAACTTATTGATGGAGTTCATAAGTACTCTGATACCGATTGTGTAATTTGCGGCACCGCAGATTACAGGTGTAACCGTACCGTCAACAATACCGATATTAAGACCTTTATGGATTTCATCAACCTCAAAATGCTCATCGTTAAAGAATTTTTCCATAAGTTCATCATCGGTTTCGGCAACAGCCTCCTCAACCATATACCTCATGCTTTCAACCGCGTCAGTATAACCGTCCGGCATATCACAGGGCTCAACCATACCATTGTCATAGCGTCTTGCCTGTCTGCGGATTACATTGATAAAGCCAACGTACTTGCCATTTTCATAAAAAGGCACCTGCAAAGGAGCTATGCTCTTGCCAAATACCTGCTTTAAGCTTTCAACAACATCATCAAGGTTGGCATTTTCATCATCCATACCGTTTACAAAAATCATTTTGGGAACACCCATTTCAGTAGCCATTTCCCAAGCCTTTTCCGTACCAACCTCTATGCCTGACTTTGCATTTACAACTATAAGCGCAAGGTCGGCAACACTTAAAGCCTGCTTAACCTCACCCACAAAGTCAAAATAACCTGGAGTATCAATAAAATTAATCTTTTCATCAAGCCACTCAACGGGTATCATTGATGAATTGATAGATACCTTACGCTTTATTTCCTCCGGATCATAGTCGCTTACGGTATTACCCTCATCAATACGTCCAAAACGCTTTGTTACACCGCTTACATGCAGACAAGCCTCTGTAATTGTGGTTTTGCCGCAGCCGCTGTGACCCAAAATTGCCACATTTCTGATTTCATTTGCAGAATAGCTTTTCATAAAAAATCACCCCATACGTATAATTTAGGAAGTTTATATATTATGCAATATGTAATTATTGTATTTTATCTAACATTTGCACAATTAACTTCAATCCTATGTTTTAAAATATTCAACATTGATTACAAATATCCTTTAAAAAATACATATTTTTTAACGTTTTGTACAAACTGTACAATTCAAACAGCATAATTTTGTATACTTTTATTTTTTGCTATACTTGCCGTTGACCTGTAGTGAATTAAATGTTAAAATGTATTTATCTTTACAATGTACTTTCAGAAAGGAAGTCTGTTATGAAAAATATAGGTATTATCGGACTTGGTCTTATAGGCGGCTCCATTGCCAAAGCAATAAAAAGATATGACGGCTATACAATTAAGGCTTTTAACCGTAGCCGTCCTTCACTTGACGCCGCACTTGAAGACAGGATTATTGATAAAGGCTCTACAGAGGATTTATCAATTCTTTCGGATTGTGACGTGATTTTTGTCTGTACACCGGTTGACCTTATCCCCTCTTACGTGGAAAGGCTTATTCCAATTATAAAAAAGGATTGCATTATAACCGATGTCGGCAGTACAAAAAACAGCATTTATAATGAAATGCTGAAATTCGGCAATAAAATAAACTACATAGGCGGTCACCCCATGGCAGGCTCCGAGCAGACAAGCTATAAGGCTGCAAAGCCCTTTCTGCTTGAAAATGCCTACTATGTGCTTACCCCATCGCCAACCGTTGACAAAGACTGTGTAAATGCCTTTAAGGAGCTGATTAAGCTGACCGGTGCAGTTACCATAGTAATTGACCCTGCCGAGCATGATTATACAGTTGCAGCAATAAGCCATGCGCCCCATGTTATTGCGGCGGCCCTTGTAAACACGGTAAAAAAGCTGGACGGAGAAAAGCAGCTTATGCACTCACTGGCAGCAGGCGGCTTTAAGGACATAACACGTATTGCCTCCTCAAGTCCCGAAGTATGGAGCAGTATATGCTTTGATAATAAGGAAAGCATTTTAAAGGTTATTGACAGCTTTAAAGACGAGCTTGATAAATTTACAGAGGCAATTACATGCAGCAGCCCTGATTTGGATAATTGCTTTGCTCTGGCGAGAGATTACAGAAACAGCTTTTCGACAAAAAAGGCTGCATCATACGCCAACAGCTTTGAATTATATGCTGATACTGCCGAAAAACCCGGTATTATTGCCTGTGTTGCCACTATTTTAGGCTTTAACGGTATTAATATTAAGAGCATAGGCGTTGTAAATAACAGAGAATATGCCGACGGCATACTGCAGCTTGTCCTTGAAAGCAATGAAGATAAGGAAAAATGCCATAAGCTGCTTACACAAATGAACTATACAGTATATGATAAATGAGGAATAACAATGGACAGGATAATTAAACCAATCAATACAATAAACAAAACCTTTAAGGTGCCAGGAGATAAATCAATCTCCCACAGAGCAGTTATGTTCGGCTCCCTTGCAAAGGGTGATACTGAAATTACGGGCTTTCTTACGGGTGATGACTGTATGTCAACAATCTCCTGCTTTAAAAAGCTGGGTATTGATATAGAAACTGACGGGGAGCATATTGTGGTGCACGGCAAGGGTCTTAACGGACTTACTGCACCAACCGAAGTGCTTGACGTAGGCAACAGCGGTACTACCATCCGCCTTATTTCCGGTATACTTTCCGCCCAGAGCTTTGACTGCACCTTAAACGGTGATGCCTCAATCCAAAAAAGACCTATGAAAAGAATTATTAACCC
>CALIRN010000239.1 GCA_938042265.1 uncultured Eubacteriaceae bacterium | reverse complement strand
CAAACCTTAGTCATATCCTTTGTTTTTGAATGGCATGTAGTGACCGTACCGTTTTCTGCAAGCAGAAGCATACCTACCGGCTTACCTACAATATTGCTTCTGCCCACAACAACGCAGTTTTTACCGGTAATATCCACACCGCTTCTTTTTATAAGCTCAATACATCCCGCAGGAGTGCATGCTTTTAAGTCAGCCTTGCCAATGCTTAAAAGCCCAACGTTATATGGGTGGAATCCGTCAACATCTTTTTCGGGCTTGATTTTAAGCAGTACCTTTTCTTCATCTATATGCTTTGGCAATGGCAGCTGAACAAGGATACCGTTGCAGGTACTGTCATTATTAAGCTCATCAACAAGAGATAAAAGTTCCTCCTCTTTTGTGGTTTCCGGCAGTTCGTAGCTTAAGGATTTAATACCGCAGTATTCACAGGCTTTTTTCTTATTTCTTACATATACCTGGCTGGCAGGATTTTCACCTACAAGTATAACTGCAAGGCATGGCTCAATGCCCTTAGCCTTAACAGCAGCAACCCTTGCCTTAACTTCATCCTTTATTTCAAGAGATATTTTCTTTCCGTCGATTATATTGGCCATTTTATTTTCCCTCGCCTTCGATAGCAATATTTTTAAGTAAAACGTTCTTATCGTTGTCATATTCAACAAAATACAGCTTATCTCCCGCACCGTTCAGATAGACACCGTAAGAGTCAGTTAGCTTTTTAATGTCTGTACCATCTGTATTCATACTGTAGATGTTATTTTCAAGCCAGTTAGTAAAGTATATCCTGTCCTTATAGACATTTATATCACCGCATGGTATCTCATTAATAACTTCTTTAATGGAACCATCCTTTTTTACTCTGCACAGGAATTTATCATTTTCATCAACTTCACTGCTGTCCTGCTGAGAATTTCCTGTATGCTCCCACTGTGAATAGTACACCCAATCACCGTCCGGAACTACATACCAACAGCCTGTATCAGCAAGCTTAAGCTTGTCACTGCCATCAGTATCAATACTGTATAGCTTTGCACCATCACTCCAGTTTGAGTAATATATCTTACCTTCGTCAACGGTAACGTAATAAGCCTGATCATCGTTAACCGCATTATTATTGCTGCCATCAAGACTCATACTGTAAATTTTATTGCCGTCACTCCAGTTTGAATAATAAACAGTATTATCATAAACACTGACATAATAGCTTTGCGCATCATTAAGCTTGGTATCTTCACTGCCGTCAGGTTTCATTTTATAAATATGATAATTGTCATCGGCATTTACATAAACAATGTAATCATCGGTTACATTAATAAAATAACTTTGACAGTCATTAAGCTTAACGGAATTATCGCCGTCTGTATCGGAGCAATATATTGAAAGGTTATCATCACCGTTTTGATAGTAAACTTTACCGTCATACTCAGCGACTCCCCCAAGATTGGCAATATTTCCGCAGGTGTTGCCCTTTATCCTTGTATCATTATACCTT
>CALIRN010000238.1 GCA_938042265.1 uncultured Eubacteriaceae bacterium | reverse complement strand
CTTCCTATAAGGCTAAGCTCGGCAATGCTGCCGTTCTTTCTGAGTAAATCCGCCTTTTTGATTGCCGAAAGTCTGCCGCTTTCATTATACGCAATCAAAACATCGGCATTTTTAACTTTTAGGTTATTCATTACAGACATAATATCATTTATCTTAACTGCCAAACCGACTGCAGGATAAGCCGCACCATAGCTGCCTACCAGCTTATCATAGCGCCCTCCGTCAATAACGGAAAAGCCTGTACCTCTTGTATAGGCCCTAAATACAATACCCGTATAATAATCAAAGTGACCGGTAACGCTTAAGTCAAAGGAAATATACTTTGAATATCCGCAGCCCTCCAATAGCTTATACAGCTTACCCATATATTCGATTGCCTTAAGGGACTTTTCATTATTTACAAGAGCCCTTGCAGTATCAAGCACTTTAACATCACCAATCAGCAGCGGCAAATCATTGAATAAGGTCTTAAGGCTGACGCTTATATCAGCAGAGCTTGTAAGCCTGCTGACCTCAACATAATTTTTACCCACAACACTGTCGATTATCGCCTCGCTAAGCTCCGTATCAAATGCTGCCTCCTCCAAAACGCCCTTAAGAAAATCAACATTTGCAATATCCACTCTGAAATCCTCTATACCTACGGCAAGGAGAGCATTAATTGCAACGCTGATAGCTTCGGCATCTGCCTCTATTGAATTTACCCCTATAAGCTCAATACCCGCCTGAGTAAACTCTCTAAGTTTACCCTGATAGCTCTCATTATATCTGAAAGCATTGCCTACGTATGAAAATCTTAAAGGCAAATCCGTCTCATCATATGCCGTAGCGGCAATGCGTGCAATGGCAGGGGTTACATCGGGACGGAGCGCAAGAATTGAACCGTCCCTGTCCAGAAATTTGTACATTCTCCTGCTATCCACACCACCCATACCGTCATATACCTCAATAAACTCAAAGGTAGGTGTAATAACACATTTATAATTACAGCTGTCAAAAACAGCCTTTACCTTAGCCTCAATTTCATTTTTCAGCGCACATTCCGCAGGCAAATAGTCCTTAACTCCTGCAGTAGTATGTAATTTGTTGTTAATCATAAATTCACCTCAAAATTTTAAGCATGCACTTTATTGCATTAAAGTGATAAATCATTAAAATTATATCATAAATTAACTATTTGTCAATAGTAATTTGCCAATAAGCTCTCTTAAGACTGTATCAAAGGCATCATTCTGAGCCTTCACCCTCTTTTTTGCATGGGGAGTTTTACCTCCTGCCGACCTTATCTTTTGGTTTATATGTCTGTACATAAGCATACCGTCAATATTGCTGTCGGTGTACTGCTTACCGTTCTGGCTGACAGGATACGCTCCCTTCGCAAGACACATTGCTGCAAGGGCATAATCCTGTGTTACAACAACATCACCCCTTGCACACCTTGAAAGAATAGCAAAATCACTGCTGTCACTGCCCTTTGATACAATAAGCACTTTAACAAGCTCACTGTCAATATCAAAATAATGTGCCGTATCGGCAACAACCACAATAGGTATATTGTATTCGGAAGCAATATTTACGGTAATGTCAACGACGGGACAGCCATCTGCATCAATATAAATTACCATGTAGTCACCTTAGGATAAAAATTAATTATCCTTAATTATAACATATTTTGGCGCAATGTCCATAATTTTTATAAATTTTCAAAGCTGGCGTATAAATTCATTCTGCCATATCCCCATACATTGTTAGGATAAAGCTCATTACCTGACTCCTGGGCTCCCATTACCAGATATGCCGTAACCATAATTGTATTTGCAGTGTAAATACCGTTTTTAAGTATAAGCCACTCAAACATCAGCGCTGCCGCCCCGGCTGCCATCGCACATGCAAGGCTTGTGCCGCTTCTGCCGTTCAGGTTTACTCCCGGCGCACAGAAATAAGGTCTTAATAAATAAAACCTTGTAGGTCCTCTGCCTGTAGGGGCAAAAATACTGTTATCGGCAGAATTATAGGCGCCTACGGTCATAACCGCACGTGCGGTACCGGGTGTGGTAATCGTATATGAAGGATTAGAGTTGATAAAAAATGTATCACCATGTAAAAAATCGCTTATCGGCAGCCAAAGATGTATTGTTCCCTCGGAGTTGTTATTGTTGTAAAGCCTCAGCGTCCATATACCCATAGCAGGCCTTGCAATACGGATATGTGTATGCTGATCGCTTGCAATATCCTCAGGCACATAGTACCTTACCTGAACAGTGCCTCCACCCTTTGATAAAGTAAAGCTGTTGTCATAATTGGCTATAGGCTGAAGCCTCGATACAGTTTCACCAAGAGGAGATATTATTTCCACCGCAACGGAGTTGACAATAAAATTCCATACCCATATATTTAATCCTGCCTCCCCTGCTGCAACGGTAATTTCCACATCATTATAACGGTCTGTCGGCTTAAAATCAAAGGAGGTATGATGCTTTGCTATACCCTCGTTACCTGTAGGTACACACAGGCAAACACCGTATTTTCTGCCAACCTCGGCAAAATAATCCTCCAAAGCTGACTGACCACTGTGACCGCCCTGATTTGTTCCCATACCTATACATATTACAACAGGTCTGCCAAGCTCTCTTGCCTTGGTATAGGCATAGTTTACCCCAAGCATTAAATCAGAGGAAGCGTATGCGGGAGTATTTTCATCAATAAACATTTCCTCTTTTAAATACTGTTTTGCCTGTTTAACCTTAACAATTATCAAATCAGCCTCGGGAGCTGCACCGCTTCTGCCTGCCGACAGCTCTGCAAGCGCCGTACCATGACCGATTTCATCTGTTGTCTGAATGTCAATTTCACCTGCCAACGCTCTGTTTATATCCTCGTTACTGTATTCCCTGCCAAAGCAAAGTCCGTTATTGCCGCCTGTAACAGTCTGATCCCAGATATACTGTATTTTGCTTGTTCCATCCTCATAAATAAAGGCTTCATTATTGTAGTCAATGCCTGTATCAATTACGGCAACCAATATGCCGCCGCCGCGCAGATTAAGATAGGGCTGATTTTGTACCATTATAATTCCGCTTTTTTCAAGAGCAGCCTCATACTGCATAAGCCCCATAACAAATGGCTGCCGTATGCCAAGCGTATTTGTGAGCATTGTTTTGTTAAGCGTGTAATAGTCTTTTTTTACATATAAAACATAAAAATCGTCATCAATTCTGCAGGTAACCATATTTTCATTATCCGGCATTTCAAAAATAAAGCTGTTTTGCCTGCCCACAAAATCAAAATATTCCTCCGACATTGCCGCCTCGGCCGTATTTACAACCTCATCCCTTTGCTGTATTGAAACAGAGGGGATACTCTGTTCAATCAATCTCATTGTATTTTCAAAACACAGCTTGCCATAGCCTAATATTCTGTTGGGATAAACAACATTATCATATCTTATTGCACCTTTCTGCAAAAAAGCCTTAAGCCTTTCACCATACATAAATAAATCACTGCCAAGTACAATGCCCCACTGCATAATCAAGGCGGCCACACCTGTTACATGAGGTACGGCAAAGCTGGTGCCTGTAAACAAATCAACACCGCCTCCAACAGACGGCGCAGCCACGTTATAAGCGGGCGCCACAATATCAGGCTTAATATAATCGGTATCTCTGGTATATCCTCTGCCCGAAAAATCAACAGCCGTTTCCGTAAGCTGATTATAGCCTCCCACAGATATTGCCTTTAAAGCAGTTGAGGGCAATGTAAGGCTTATGTTAACATCGGGATTTAGAAAAAACGTATCCCTGCCTACCGCCTCGGTTACAGGCAGCCATATATCAAACTGACCATTTACTATACTCTTAGGTATAAATTCAATAGTCCATATACCAGAGGGAATTTCACTTTGATTTTCAAAATTAATATAAATCTCCGTATTTATGCTGTAAGGTGATGGCAGAGTAAACAAAATATTTACAACAGTATCATTAAAATTTATACGGGAGGTTGAGGTAATTACTCCGCTTTTAATTCCGTTTGGAGCTGTCATAACAATACCCGTATCGTCAAGAAATGACTTCCATATACTCATATACATATTTCTTATGTTGCCGCCAATATTAAAACGCACAGGCATACCGTCATTAAAATTACCTGAATAATGATGTCCCGATGCACCCTCATTTCCCGTTGCAATACATATTGAGCAAACGGTATTATCCGCAACCTCATTAATATAACTCTCAAGCAAAGCGCTGCCGTCATGAGGTCCGTCATTTGTACCGTAAGAAATATTTATTGCAACAGGCTTGTTTGCACTTTCCGCTATGTCCTTTATGTATTTAAGTCCCCGCATTATATCTGTTGACCGTGCATAACCGTCGCTTAAGCCAAGCTTTACAATAATCAGCTCTGCCTTTGGTGCAATACCCATATATCTGCTGCCGCCACCATTGCCTGCACATATACCTGCTATTGCCGTTCCGTGACCGATTGTATCGGTAAAATTAATTCTGTTCTCACCTCTAATAGAGCTGTTAATTTCCTCAGGAGTATATGCCGCACCTATGTTAAAGCCCTGCGGAGGTGTACCGGTACCACTTATATCCCATATACCTGCTATACGCGTATTTCCGTTTTCATCAATAAAATCCTTATTGTAAATATCTATACCTGAGTCTATTATTCCTATTAGTGCACCGCTGCCGTCAAGTTCTGCTCCGCCAAAGGTCAGGTTATCATATATGCAGGCATTCCGCTGGGTAGGAAAACGCATAAAATAAAGCCTCTTTGGTATTTCAAGATATTCCGTTTGGTGCAGTCTGTACAAGGCATCAATCTGAGAGGTCGGTAAAGTTACTATTGCAAAATCCTCCGACAATATCTCTGTTGTTCCTCCAAGCTCCGTTACTGCATTTGCCAAATCACCTGTATACTTAACTATAATTTCAGTAATGCTTCCGTCGCTTCTATACCTTAAAATATCGTCCATATGCATACCTCCCTTACATAAAACTATATGCAAAGAAAATATTTTTTATATCACAAAAAAGTGACGCAGATTTTTAACCTGCGTCACTTAAAAACAATTTAACCAAGTAAGGAAGTCTCTTACTGAAAGGAGTTACAATAGCAACTCTTGGTTATGAGTACGTAGCGAAAGTGGAGTAAAAATATCCTTGACTCTGCATACAATTACCACACTTATTTAGGCAGAGGATGCCTACTATATTATTTGCCGGAAGTACAAATATTGCTGACTCACTTAGCCTCAGCAGCCAATTCCGCCTTTCTCTTTTCAATAACCTTAGTTTGAACATCGTTTGGAGCTTCCTCATAGCGTGCAAAAGCCATAGTATAGGAACCTCTGCCCTGAGTCATTGAGCGAAGGTCCGTTGCATACCTGGCAATTTCAGCCATAGGTACCTCAGCCTGGATAACCTGCTTATTTCCCACTTTTTCCATACCGAGGATACGACCGCGGCGCTTATTCAAGTCACCCATAACATCACCGGTATTCTTATCAAGAACATCTACTTTAAGATTTACAATCGGTTCAAGAAGAACTGGTTTTGCATCCATCACACCATTCTTAAATGCTGTGATTGCTGCCATCTTGAATGCCATCTCGGATGAGTCAACCGGATGATAAGAACCATCTGTCAAGGTTGCTTTAATTCCAACAACCGGATATCCAGCTAAAGGTCCCTTTAGACAACTTTCCGCAATACCCTTCTCTACTGCCGGGAAGTAGTTCTTTGGAACAGCTCCACCGAAAATCTTCTCATCAAATACATATGGTGTTTCTAAATCGCCAGATGGTTCAAATTCCATAAGAACATCACCATACTGACCATGTCCACCAGACTGTTTCTTATACTTACCACGAACTTCTACTTTACCTCTGATCGTCTCTTTAAATGCTACCTTTGGTTTTACAAGTTCGATTTCTACTTTATATCGGTCGGCAAGCTTACTCTTTACAATTTCAAGATGCTGATCTCCTAAACCATATAATAACATCTGACGGTTCGCTTTGTCATTAACTTCTTTTAACGTAAGATCTTCATCCATCAGCTTCTTAAGAGCAGCGGAAACTTTATCTTCATCACCTTTTGTCTTTGTGACATAGCGGACAAATGTATATGGTTCTGGCATCTCCGCTTTCTCAAAGATGATAGGGTTAGCCTTCGGTGATAAAGTATCCCCTGTCTTTGTAACAGAAAGTTTTGCGATTGCTCCGATATCACCTGCATAAAGAGCATTCACTTCAATCTGTTCCTTACCTCTTAAAACATAGAGCTTGCCGATACGCTCTTCTGCATCTCTGTTTGCATTATATACAGCACTATCTGCCTTTAAAATACCATCTGTAACCTTTACTAAAGAAAAACGGCCTACAAATGGATCTGCGATTGTCTTAAATACATAAGCACTTACCGGCTGACTTACATCGTAAGCTGCGCTCACAGGTTCATCCGTCTTTACTTTAATTCCAACAAACTGATCTGTAACGGTACCTGGTGCGGAGAAATACTTCACCATATCATGAAGAAGAATATTAGCACCATAATCTGTATTAATTGCTCCACAGATAACAGGCATAAGATCTCTCTTTGCAATAGAAGAAACAATCGCTGTCTTAATCTCTTCTTCTGTAAATGGCTCTTCTGCAAAGAACTTCTCCATAAGTTCTTCGCTTGTCTCAGCAACACCTTCCATCAACTGCTGGCGATACTCATCAAGCTCTTCATTCACACCTTCTTCTACTTCTTTTTCGTAGTAAGTTCCATTCGGCTGTAAACGACACTCTAACATCTTCGCTGCATTGATAAATCCTTTAAATTCTGTTCCTTCCTTCATTGGCATATGGAACGGTACAATCTTGTTACCATAACTTTCTCGAAGTTCATCAATAATCGCAGAAGCATCTACATGTTCATCTTCTACGCATGTAATATATACGATAACCGGAATACCTCTCTTCGCACAAAATTCAAAACTCTTTCTTGTTCCAACTTCTACTCCGGACTTACCATTAATAACGATGATAGCGCCATCTGCTACACTTAATGCTTCGTACACTTCACCTGAAAAATCAAAGAAACCTGGTGTATCTAAAAGATTCACCTTAACTCCATCTACCTCCAGAGGAATAACTGAGGACTGAATAGAAAACTTTCTTTTAACCTCTTCTTTATCGTAATCACTTACTGTACCGCCTTCTGTTACTGTACGAACCCTCTTAATAATCCCCGTTGTAAAAGCCATAGATTCAATTAAAGAAGTCTTGCCACAGCCACCATGTCCAAGTAATACGACATTTCTAATACTTTCGGTTGCATATACGTTCATAATCAGTTCCTCCCATGTTGTTTAATCATATTTGCGAGATTTTCAGCTTTATTTTTGTAAAATTAATGAGTAATTATTCTTGCACCAAGAATCTCACATGACTATTTTACTAAAAAACTTATCATTTTACAAGAGTATTTTTGGCATTTTGACACATTTTTTTGAATTCATTTAAATTCATAGAAAATCTTACTACTATATCCCTCTCTCCAACACATTTTATCCTCCTCTTCTAGAATAAAACATAGAAAAATCAACCTGTTTTCTAAATAGTTCAAACAATTTTCCCTTCTTTTTCCGATTTTGCTTTAACGCTGAAAAGTGTTGACACGTTTCCTTTTTCCATGTACAATAAATACCGTTGAGAGCATCGTATTATTTACTATTTTACGGTATCAGATGTTCAAGAATGCCCCGGCATTCTTGAACATTCGTGATGCTCTAAAACTTACATTAACTTACATCACTTGGAGGCTTCAATTATGAACGCAAATCATATAACAATCGGCTTTATCGGCCTTGGACTAATCGGTGGCTCTATCGCCAAAACAATACGAAGAATACATCCAGATAGCATTATTTATGGATTCGATACAAATACCGACTCTCTTAAAGCAGCTAAAGAAGATGGTACTTTAAATCAATACTTTGAAACACTTGATTCAACATTTTCTTCCTGTGACATTATCTTTCTCTGTGCACCGGTTTCAAATAATATTGAATATTTAAAAGAATTAAAAGATATTGTTTCCGAAAACTGCCTGCTTACCGATGTTGGAAGTGTCAAGGAACCAATTCAGACTGCCATCAAAGAACTTGATATGGAAACAAACTTTATTGGCGGCCATCCGATGGTTGGCTCTGAAAAATCCGGATATGCTTATGCCAATGATCATCTTCTTGAAAATGCATACTATTTTCTGACACCAAGTGAGCGTACACTGTTTCAACTTACAACAAAGTTTTCTTCCTTTATTCAGGGATTAGGCGCATTAGCCGTTTCTTTAAAACCGGAAGAACACGATTTTATCACAGCCGCAATCAGCCATGTACCGCATATTGTTGCCGCAGAACTCGTACATCTTGTCCGGCGTGCAGACCGGAACAATGGTATGTTAAAGCAGCTTGCTGCCGGAGGTTTTAAGGATATCACACGAATTGCTTCTTCTTCCCCAGTTATGTGGGAACAGATTTGTGAAAATAATTCTTCCAATATAAAAACTTTACTTACCTCCATGATTCATGATCTTCAGGAAGTTATTGATCAGCTTGACAATAAGAATGGCGCATATGTCAATGAATATTTTAAAGAAGCCGGTGAATATCGAAATTCTGTACCCGACCATTCCATTGGTTTGTTTGATAAAGTACATAAACTTTATGTACATATTCCAGACCAGCCAGGTACGATCGCTACGGTTGCTTCTCTGCTTGCTTTCAACAGCATCAGCCTAAAAAATATCGGTATCATATACAATCGAGAATTTGAAGAAGGTGTTTTAGAAATTGTTCTTTACGATGAGGAATCCTGCCAAAAAGGAGCGCAGGTGTTAGAAGAAAGAAATTACATTGTACATATTCGCTGATTTGTATTACATATTTTTATTACAAAACATGTACATGTCTATTTATAAATTTACATAAAGTGAGGATTTATTTATGAAAAAAATAACAAGAATTACCGGTCTTAAAGGAACTCTTACTGTTCCCGGAGATAAATCCATCAGCCACAGAGCCATTATGTTTGGCTCACTTGCAGAAGGAACAACTACCATCCATGGATTTTTAAAAGGAGCTGATTGTCTTTCTACTATTGACTGTTTTCGCAAAATGGGAATTTCTATTGAAGAAAAAGAAGACACGATTTATGTTCATGGAAAGGGGCTTCATGGTCTTCACAAACCGGAAGAAACTTTAGATGTCGGAAATAGCGGCACAACAACTCGTCTTATTTCCGGAATCCTTGCCGGTCAGAACTTTGATACTGTTTTAAGCGGCGATGCTTCTTTAAATTCCCGCCCTATGGGACGGATCATGAAGCCTCTTTCTATGATGGGCGCTGATATTACAAGTATTCACGATACTGGCTGTGCACCACTTTCCATCAAAGGCCGTTCTCTAAACGCCATTCACTATGATTCTCCTGTTGCTTCTGCCCAGGTGAAATCCTGTGTACTGCTTGCCGGGCTGTATGCTAATGGAAAAACAAGCGTGACCGAGCCGGCACTTTCCAGAGATCACACAGAACGTATGCTTCGTTCTTTTGGAGCCAATATCGTATCAGATAAAAACACTTGCACCATCACTCCACCTGAAACCTTGCATGGACAGCATATCGAAGTTCCCGGCGATATTTCTTCTGCCGCTTTCTTTATTGTAGCCGCCCTGATTACGCCAAATTCTGAAATCACAATAAATAATGTTGGTATCAATGACACGCGTGCTGGAATTTTGAAAGTATGCCAGGATATGGGCGCCGATATCACATTATTAAATGCCAGAGAAGAGGGCGGGGAACCAGTTGCTGATCTTCTTGTAAAAACAAGCAGTCTTCGAGGAACAATTGTAGAAGGAGATATTATCCCTGCTCTTATTGACGAACTTCCTGTCATTGCCCTTATGGCATGTTTTGCAAAGGGGCAGACCATTATCAAAGATGCTCACGAACTTCGTGTAAAAGAATCCGACCGTATCGCTATTATGACGGAAAACTTAGGTGCTATGGGCGCAGACATCATTGATACCGATGACGGCTTTATTATCAATAGCCGTTCTGATAATACCATCCCTACTCTTCACGGAGCAAGCATCAACTGTTCCATGGATCACCGCATCGCCATGACATTTGCCATTGCTGGGCTAAATGCGGATGGAGAAACGATTATTACTGACTCTGATTGCGTGGATGTGTCTTATCCGGGATTCTTTGCACAGTTAGAACAGCTTTTTTCACAAAATTAATCACAGAAAGATTCTGAGAATACGTTATAAAATATGGAGAAATTTATGAAAAAAATTAAACAACTATTATTTATTACTTTTACTCTTACTATCATTACAGGATTATTTTGTTTCTGCGGAAACACTTCCTATGCCAAAAATGCAAAAAAAGCTTCTCAAAAAAAAATAACTTACCATCATAAGGTAATCGCTTATCAAGACTCTCCTGCAATTTATGATTTCATTCCAACAGGAAGTGCTGCCGGAAATCGCCGGGCTTTAAATCATTTAATCAGCAGCGATAAACCTAAAATAATTAATATCAACAATGATATTTCCATCGATACTTATTTGCGCCCGGGCAACAACACAACAATCAATGCCGGAAACCATACGATCACATCCGGAAGCGGCGTAATTATAAACGACCCAACTGCAGCATCCTATGATAATTTTAAAAACCTTACCATTAACGGAGGTGTATGGAAAAATTCATCTTCCTCTGGATTAAAAGGAACCATGATGCGAATTTCCTATGCTTCTGATATTTCTATCAATGATGCTACCGTCTATTGCAATTACACCGGACATGGTATTGAATTGATCGCATGCAACGGTGTTTCCATTAATGGATGTAAATTAATCCCACAGGGTAAATGTCCAAAAAAATGTGTAGAAGAACAGCTCCAGATTGACCTTGCCACACCAAAAACAGCTCCCGGTCTTTACCGTTTAAGCCCAAAGCTCTGTAATGGTACCCCAAGCAAAAATATCAGCGTAACGAACTGTACTGTTAGCGGAGCAAGGGGCAAGTTTTCCAGGTAGTGAATCAAAATATCGAAAAGCTGGAAACTATCACTCTAATATCACAATAGAGAATTGCAATATTACTGGAAAGTCTGCAGAAGCACTCGCACTTTTTAATACAAAAAGCGCCACAGTAAAAAATTGCCGCGTAACAACAAAAACACCTTTAAAACGTAATTCCTACTCCGTAGGACTCGCTGTTGCTTATCAGAAAGGTTCTTCTCCAAAAACAAGCATTAAAAATAAAGTTGTCATTGAAAACAATATCGTAAAAGGCGGCAGACAGGGAATCTTTATATTCTCCCATACATTAAAAAAATTCGGAAAAGTAATCGTTAAGAAAAATAGAGCCTATGCCAGAAGCGGTAAAAGAAATGCTATCCGCGTGATTTCTGCAAAGAAAAAGCAGGTTTCAAAAAACAAAACAAAAAGATGGTAACAACTCCTGATTTGTAGATTTCGTGTAGACGAAAAAAGAAAAACCAGCCTATCCCATCTGCTCTGTAGTCGCTGTATTTAAGATGCTCGTCCGCATCTTAAA
>CALIRN010000237.1 GCA_938042265.1 uncultured Eubacteriaceae bacterium | reverse complement strand
ATTTTGCTATATACAAATAATTGCGGTTATGCCGTCATAGTCATCACTGACCTTAGACCATTAACTTTGCGTCTTTGCCTTTCAGCAAATTTGCCCGATATTAAGTTTTGCTGCAAAAATTTTTCACATCCCTTCACATAAATATAAATATTTTTTATACTATCATATTCAAATTCCATTTGTCAATATATATTTTTATATATTTTCGTGCATTTCAACTATTAAAATACTTTATCAACCAATTTATAATACTGATATTTTTATAAAACATCCAAATGCTTACTCTAACAGTCATTTTACCATTATACAGACAAAAGCCGCCCTATTAAACACGCAAACTGTGCAATAAAGCGGCTTTTGTTTTTTAGTTTTTTGAGTAATACATAATCGGCTTTTATCTGCTTTTTTAATTATTGGGGCAGGCAAGTAACTCCCACCTATAACCCGAAGGATATCGGGCTGCCTATAGGGCAGGCTTTGCAAAGCAAGGCTTTAGACTGGGGACTCCTTACCTGGTGAAAATATTTTTTTAATTCATACCCTCATAATCATCAAGAGTAATCATATCCTCGCAGCCCTGACCTGCCGGAATCATAGGGAATACCTTTTCATCTCTGCCAATCTCGCAGTTGATTACACACGGACGCTTGCTTTCAATAGCCTTAAGGATGGCATCATCAACCTCCTCCGGCTTTGTTACGTTAAAGGCAAGGCACTTATAAGCCTCTGCAAGCTTAACGAAATCGGTAGCCTTATCAAGATTGGTATTTGAATACCTTGCATCATAGAACAGATCCTGCCACTGTCTTACCATACCAAGAACATGGTTATTAATAACCACCTCAATAACAGGCACATCATTTGCAACAGCAGTAGCAAGCTCAATATTGTTCATATAAAAGCAGCCGTCGCCTGCAATATTGAATACCACCTTATCCGGACAGCCTACTTTTGCACCGATGGATGCGCCAAGACCGTAGCCCATTGTGCCAAGACCTCCCGATGTCAGAAAATGACGTGGTTTTTCCGTCTTAATAAACTGACACGCCCACATCTGATGTTGACCTACCTCGGTAACAACAATAGCGTCGCCCTTTGTAAGCGCACTTATTCTTTCCATGATATACTGTGGCTTTAAGGTACCGTCATGGTCATAGCGGTTAGGATATTCTGCCTTATAGCCCTCAACAATACCGTTCCATTCCTCCCGCTTTGTCGGCGCAAGTCTTTCGTTAAGGCGTCTTACAATTTCTCTTACATCACCGATAACCGACTGGGTTGACATAATATTTTTATTAATCTCCGCAGGGTCAATATCAATATGTAAAACCTTTGCATTAGGAGCAAACTTATTGAAGTTTGTTGCAACCCTGTCACTAAAACGGGCTCCCAACGCAATAAACAGGTCGCACTCATTTGCAAGCAGGTTTGAGGTTTTTGTGCCGTGCATACCTATCATACCCGTAAACTTAGGGTGGCTTGCAGGCACTGCTCCAAGCCCCATTGCAGAGCAGGAAACAGGCATATCCTGATTTTCAACAAATTTAATTATTTCATCACTGGCACCTGAGATAATTGCACCTCCGCCTACATAGGCAAAAGGATGCTTTGCCGCCTTGATAAGCTCGCAGGCAGCAGAAATATCCTCCTCAGTGATGGTTTCCGTACGGGTCTGGATAGGGATAGGAGCCTGAGGCTCATACTCACACATGGCCGCAGTAACAGCCTTTGTAATATCAATAAGTACAGGACCCGGACGACCTTTTTTTGCTATGAAGAAGGCACGTCTTACCGTATCTGCAAGCTTTGTTACGTCCTTTACAATAAAGTTATGCTTTGTAATAGGCATTGTAACGCCTGTAATATCTACCTCCTGAAAGCTATCCTTGCCAAGGTATGGCAGACCTACATTACCCGTAATTGCAACCATGGGTACACTGTCCATATAAGCAGTTGCAATACCGGTAACAAGGTTACACGCACCGGGGCCACTGGTAGCTATGCATACGCCAACCTTACCCGTAGCACGGGCATAGCCGTCTGCCGCATGGGCAGCACCCTGCTCGTGTGAGGTAAGATAGTGCTTAATTTCATTCTGGTGCTTATAGAGCGCATCGTAAATGTTCAGCACTGCACCGCCCGGATAACCAAATACGGTATCAACGCCCTGCTCCTTAAGGCACTCAACTAAAATCTCGGAACCGTTTATAAGCATTGTATTTCCTCCTTACGTATCAACCTATTAATTTAAAACCGCACCCTTATCCGCAGAGCTTACAAGCTTTGCATACCTTGCAAGGTATCCTGTCTTAATCTTAGGTTCTGGAATAACCCAAGTCTTTCTTCTTTCAGCAAGCTCCTCATCGCTTACCCTTGCATTGATTGTGCAGGCATTAATATCTATATCAATTATGTCGCCCTCTCTTACAAGCCCTATATTGCCGCCTGCCGCAGCCTCAGGAGAAACATGACCGATACTTGCGCCTCTTGACGCACCACTGAAACGTCCGTCGGTAATAAGAGCAACCTCCTTATCAAGCTTCATACCGGCAAGTGCTGAGGTAGGTGAAAGCATTTCCCTCATACCGGGACCGCCCTTAGGTCCCTCGTATGTAATAACGACAACATCGCCTGACTTGATTTTACCGCCGAATATAGCCTTTATAGCGTCCTCCTCCGAGGTATAAACCCTTGCAGGGCCGCTGTGCTTAAGCATTTCGGGAGCAACCGCACTTCTCTTTACAACACAGCCGTCAGGCGCAATATTACCCTTTAATACGGCAATGCCGCCTGTTGTCGAATACGGATTATCCACAGTCCTTACAAGTCTGCCGTCTGCGCCCTCAAAAGGAGCAATATTTTCGCCTACGGTTTTAAGGGTAACTGTAGGATTGTCCAGCTCAAGCAGTCCAAGCCTGCTGATTTCCTTCATAACGGCAGGGATACCGCCTACCATATTAAGCTCCTCAATATAATTTGAGCCAGCAGGAGCAAGATGGCACAGGTTAGGCGTCTTTGAGCTTATCTCGTTAGCCCAGTCAAGGCTGATTTCCACGCCTGCCTCATGTGCAATAGCAGGTAAGTGAAGCATAGAGTTTGTGGAGCAGCCAAGAGCCATATCCATAGTAAGAGCATTTTTAAATGCCTTTTCATTCATAATATCACGGGGCTTAACATCATTTTCAACCAGCTTCATAATCTGCATACCTGCGTGCTTCGCAAGTGCAATTCTGTCAGCAAGTACTGCAGGAATAGTGCCGTTGCCGGGAAGTGCCATGCCGATAACCTCGCTAAGACAGTTCATGGAGTTAGCAGTGTACATACCTGAGCACGAGCCGCAGCTTGGACATGACTTATCCTCAAATTCCTTAAGCTTTGCTTCGTCAATAAGACCTGCCTCATAAGCGCCAACAGCCTCAAAGGTTTTGGAAAGTGAAAGCTTTTCACAACCCATAGTACCTGCAAGCATAGGGCCGCCGCTGCATACAATGGCAGGTATGTTAAGCCTTGCAGCAGCCATAAGCATACCTGGAACAATCTTGTCACAGTTAGGTATAAGCACAAGTCCATCAAAGGCATGAGCAGTTGCCTGACATTCCACGGAGTCAGCAATAAGCTCTCTTGTAGGCAGGGAATAGTGCATACCTATATGTCCCATTGCAATACCGTCACACACACCTATTGCAGGCACTTCAATAGGTGTACCGCCTGCAGCAAGGATACCAGCCTTAACAGCCTTTGCAATATTGTCAAGGTGAATATGCCCCGGGATAATTTCGTTCTGAGCATTTACCACGCCAATTAGTGGTCTTGATAATTCTTCATCTGTATAACCCATCGCCTTGAATAGGGAACGGTGAGGGGTCTTATCGGGACCCTTTTTTACTCTGTCACTAATCATTTTAAATTCCTCCGTTTTAAATTATTTATATGCTTAATCATGGTTAAATGATTTATTTTTCGTTAATTATATCATTATATACCGAATATTCTCTTACGTCAATTTTTGTTGTTTTTCCGCAATTATAACTGTCTTTTGTAAATAGATTTTTAGCCTGTCATAAAATCAGCTTACGACAGGCATAAAAATCTGCTATTTATGGTTTATCAAAGTCTTTCAATAATAAGCTTACCCATTTCCTTACAGCCGACCTTCTTCATACCATCGGACATAATATCGCCTGTTCTGTAGCCGTCATTAAGCACCTTTGTAACGGCGTCCTCAATACACTTTGCCTCATCAAGCAGACCAAAGCTATACTTAAGCATCATAGCGCCTGAAAGGATAGTAGCAATAGGGTTAGCAATATCCCTGCCTGCAATATCAGGTGCAGAGCCGTGTACAGGCTCATACATACCAAGGCTTCCCTCACCCAGGCTTGCAGATGGAAGCATACCGATAGAGCCTGTCATCTGGCTTGCCTCATCCGAAAGGATATCACCGAAGATATTACCCGTTACAATAACATCAAAGGTGGTAGGACGCATAATAAGCTGCATTGATGCGTTATCCACATAAAGGTGGTCAAGAGTAACTTCGGGATAATCCTTAGCAACGTCAAGAACAACACTTCTCCAAAGCCTTGAGGACTCAAGCACATTCTGCTTATCAACATTTGTAACATGCTTGTTACGTTTCATGGCAATTTCAAAGGCAGTTCTTGTAATTCTTTCCACTTCCTTAACGGAGTACTGCTCAACATCATAGGCAGCCTCACCCATATCCGTCTGTTTTCTGCCCTTTTCGCCAAAGTACATACCGCCTGTAAGCTCACGTACAACCATAATATCAACGCCGTCCTTAACAAGCTCAGGCTTAAGAGGACAAGCATCCTTTAAAGCATCATGAAGTGTAGCCGGGCGTAAGTTGGCATAAAGACCTAAAGCACCTCTGAGACCGAGCAGTGCTCTTTCGGGGCGCTTGTCACCAGGGAGCGTATCCCACTGCCAACCGCCTACCGCACCGAGAAGTACGGAGTCGCTTGCCTTACAAACATCAATGGTATGCTGTGGGAGTGGCTCGCCAAACTCGTCAATGGCGCAGCCGCCGCCCTTTACCTCAGTATAGTTAAATGTGTGACCAAATTTTTTACCTACCTCGTTAAGCACCAGTATATTCTGTGCCATAACCTCAGGACCGATACCGTCACCTGCAACAACAGCAAGATTAAAATTCATTTTAATTCATATCCTTTCGTAATTTATTATATTAAGTCTGGGAAGGTAAGACCATATTTTCAACAACGTTCTCAAAATCAGCTCTAGTCTTATCCGTAACTGCAATCAATATCGTAATAACAGATATAACAAATAAAACCGCCTTAAACGGTAATTTATGTGTTTCCATACAGGTCATTTCCCTTAAAACGCCAAATATTTACTTTAAACCAAGCTTAACCTTTGTCTGCTCAACAAGACCGCCTACAGCCATCATTTCCTGCATAAACTCAGGGAACGGCTCTGCCTGATAGGTCTTATTCTTTGTAAGGTTAGTGATAACGCCTGTTGCAAAATCAACCTCAACCTTATCGCTCATTTCAATATCATTTGCAGCCTCCTCACACTCAAGGATAGGCAGACCGATGTTGATTGCGTTTCTGTAGAAAATTCTTGCAAAGGTCTTTGCAATTACACAGGAAATACCGCTTGCTTTAATTGCAATGGGTGCGTGCTCTCTTGAGGAGCCGCAGCCGAAGTTCTTCTCCGCAACGATAATATCACCTGGCTTTACATTTTCAACAAAGTTTACCGTTGAGTGGATAGCATCCTCCATACAATGGGCAGCCAAATCCTTAGGGTCTGATGAATTAAGGTATCTTGCAGGGATAATTACGTCAGTATCAATATTATCACCGTATTTAAAAACAGTTCCGCATGCTTTCATAATCTATTGTCTCCTTATACTAATTATATATTAGATGTCCTCCGGGTCAGTAATTTTGCCTGTAATGGCAGAAGCGGCTGCTACAGCAGGGCTTGCAAGGTAAACCTCTGATTCGGGATGACCCATACGGCCGATAAAGTTTCTGTTAGTGGTTGACAATGCTCTCTCGCCCTTTGCAAGGATACCCATATGACCGCCAAGGCATGGACCGCAGGTAGGGGTTGAAAACGCACAGCCTGCCTCAACAAATATAGCTGCAAGTCCCTCTTCAACACACTGTAACCATATCTTCTGAGTACCCGGAAGAATAATGGCTCTGATATTAGGGTTAATCTTTTTCCCTTTAAGGATAGAAGCGGCAATTCTCATATCGCTTATTCTGCCGTTTGTGCATGAGCCGATAACAACCTGATCAATATCAATCCCCTTTGCCTCGTCAATGGTCTTTGTGTTTTCAGGCAGATGAGGGAATGCAACCGTTGGACGAAGGGTTGACAGGTCAATCTCGTAAACCGCATCATACTCTGCATCCCCGTCAGCCTCGTAAGCAACAGGAGTCTTTGAGGAATGCTCCTTCATATATTCCTCCGTCTTTTCGTCAACAGGGAATATACCGTTCTTACCGCCTGCCTCAATAGCCATATTTGCAATTGTAAAACGGTCGTCCATTGAAAGATACTGCAAGCCGTCGCCCGCAAACTCCATAGATTTATAAAGTGCGCCGTCAACACCAATCATACCTATAATATGTAAGATAATATCCTTACCGCTTACCCACTTTGCAGGCTTATTCTTTAAAACAAACTTTAAAGCGCTTGGCACCTTAAACCACGCAACACCTCTTGCCATACCAACAGCCATATCCGTTGAGCCAACGCCTGTGGAAAATGCACCCAAAGCACCGTAGGTACAGGTATGGGAGTCGGCACCGATAATAACGTCACCTGCAACCGCAAGTCCCTTTTCGGGTACAAGACAGTGCTCAATACCCATCTGACCCACCTCAAAATAGTTTTTAACTTCCTTATCGTGAGCAAAACCTCTGATAAGCTTACAGTGCTCTGCGGACTTAATATCCTTGTTAGGTGTAAAGTGGTCGGGTACAATAGCTACCTTTTCCTTATCAAACACCTTATCCACGCCGATTTTCGCAAACTCCTTTACGGCAACGGGTGTAGTTACGTCATTGCCAAGCACCAGGTCAAGCTTTGCTTCAATAAGCTGACCTGCCTTAACAGACTCAAGACCTGCATGAGCCGCTAAAATTTTCTGAGTCATAGTCATACCCATAATAATTGTTCCTCCTGTTAATTATAAAAATTGTTTAAATTTCTTTTCAATATCCTTAATAAGCTTATATTCAATAGAGTCCACAAGAGCTGTCCAGCTTGCCTCTATAATATCCTTTGATACTCCTACCGTAGTCCAGCTGTCGTCACCGTCAGAGGACTCAATAAGCACCCTTACCTTTGATGCTGTTGCAGAGTTGCTGTCAAGGACTCTTACCTTATAATCTGTCAGATGTACCTGGGACAGGCTGGGATAAAACACCTCCAGCGCTTTTCTTAATGCCTTGTCCAGCGCATTTACGGGGCCGTCACCCTCAGCAGCGGTAATCTCCTTTCTGCCGTCAACGCTGACCTTAATCATTGCCGTTGCGGTCTGGGTATTGCCCTCTGTTGGGTGTTCACCTATAATCTTAAAGGTTTCCAGCTCAAAAAACGGCTTATACTTGCCAAGCTCCTTGCGTATTACAAGCTCAAAGCCGCCCTCGGCGCCCTCAAACTGATAGCCCTCATATTCCAGCTCCTTAAGCCTGTCGATGATCTTTGAGGTTTCGGGAGAGTTTTTTTCAATATTAGGGGCTATTCTCTGTATCATGGACAGAATGGTAGTTCTGCCTGCAACCTCGCTGGTAAGAAACTTTCTTTCATTACCCACAAGGCTTGGGTCTATATGCTCAAAGCTTTTGCTGTTTTTGCACACACCGTCAACGTGCATACCGCCCTTATGGGCAAATGCTGTCTTGCCTACAAAAGGCTCCCTGTCGCTGAGCTTAAGGTTTGCAATTTCACTTACCTCTCGCGCTATATGGGTAAGCTCCGTCATATTTTCAGGCGGAATGCACTCATAGTCAAGCTTCACCTGCAAATCAGGTATAACGGTGGAAAGATTGGTATTGCCGCAGCGCTCACCGAAGCCCGTCATTGTACCCTGTATATGTCTTGCACCTGCTTTAACCGCCATAACCGAATTTGCGGCAGCCATACCGCAGTCATTATGTGCATGAACGCCTACCAATGTATCAAATCTCTCCGCAACAAGCTTTGTTATATCGTAAACCTCATCAGGGAAGGTACCGCCGTTGGTATCGCAGAGACAAATACAATCGGCGCCTGCCTGTACCGCTGCATCCAGAGTTTTGAGGGCATACTCGGGATTACTTTTATATCCGTCATAAAAATGCTCCGCATCAAATACTACCTCCTTCCCCTGCTCTTTAAGGTAAGAGATGGTATCATAAATCATTTCAATATTTTCCTGTAGAGTTGCATTGATTATATCCGTAACGTGAAAATCCCAGGATTTGCCGAATATAGCAACCGTATCAGTGCCTGCCCCCAACAAAGCCTGTACATTTCCGTCCTCCGAGGGTGAAATGCCTCTCCGTCTTGTG
>CALIRN010000236.1 GCA_938042265.1 uncultured Eubacteriaceae bacterium | reverse complement strand
GCCGCCTGCCTCGGTAACGGATTTTTCACACCAGAAGTTTCTTGTATCAAGGATATTTGGAGTATTCATCTCTGCCGCAAGCTTTGCAAAGTCAACCTCCTTAAACTCATCATGGTTTACTCCGAGTACAAGAATATCAGCACCCTTTGGTGCCTCATAAATATCATAGCAGCCCTCAAGCTTGTCTGCCGCATGAGGCTCACAAATCCTGACCTGTGCACCCTCTGCCTTAAGCATATCAATAAGGTGCATAATAGGGCTTTCCCTTACATCGTCAATATTAGGCTTGTAGGTTGCACCGTAAACTGCAACGGTTTTACCCTTAATGCCTCCGACAATACCGTCAATCTTATTCTTTACAAACTCAGGCATACCGTCATTGTTAAGTCTTGACTGATGAATGAGCTTTGCCTGCTTACTCTTTTCAACCAAAAACCATGGGTCAAGGGCAATACAGTGACCGCCCACACCCGGACCGGGACTTAAAATATTAACTCTTGGATGCTGATTGGCAAGTCTGATAACCTCCCAGGCGTTAACCCCCAGCTCCTCAGACATTTTTGCAAGCTCGTTTGCAAGCGCAATATTTACATCACGGAAGGTATTTTCCATAAGCTTACACATTTCTGCAGTGGTTGAAGTGGTAATAAAAATTTCACCCTCCACAATGCTCTCGTATACCTCCTTGACAGCCATTGAGGACTTTTCATTAATACCGCCCACTATACGGCTGTTTGTACGCAGCTCCTCAAGCACACGTCCTGGGAGAATTCTCTCAGGTGAATGAGCAACCAAAAGCTCCTCACCTATTTCAAGACCGGTTTCCCTTAAGATAGGAAGCATAAGGTCCGTAACCGTTCTTGGGGGTGAGGTAGACTCAAGGATAACAATACAGCCCTTTTTAACATGAGGCACAATGGACCTTGTAGCAGACTCAACAAAGCGCATATCCGCAGTTTTATCCTCATTAATGGGCGTAGGCACAGCGATAATATATACATCGCAGTCATCGGGGCAGGTAGTCTGTGCAGTTAAACTGCCCTCTGCAACAACTTTTTTTACAAGTTCGCCAAGACCCGGCTCCTCAATGATAATTTCACCCTTATTAAGAGCGTTTACGGCTTTCTCGTTGAGGTCAAAGCCTACAACTCTGTGTCCCTTGCTGGCAAACATGGCTGCTGTTGGCAGACCAACATAGCCGATACCAATAACACAAATGCTTTTCATCAGTATACTTCCTTTCGGTTTATTATTTTAAAAAATTAATTTTATTACCGGTTATCTGTTCCTCAGTTTTGCTGTAATGGCAGCCACCTCCGGTTTTATTTCACCTGTTAAGTATAACACAAAACCGTAAACAAGCACACCGAAAATTACAATCAGACCAAGGCTAATTACAGTATACGGCAAAATTCGTTTAATTGCAACAATTCCCGCAAACATTATTAACGAAGCGGAAATAATTCTTACATAGCATATACCCTTTAAATGCCAGCTCATATACTTTCTTGTGCCGAAGCGTGCCAGCAAAAAGTATACAAAAAAACCTATAAAGGTAGTAACCGCCGCAATGTAATAGCTTTTGAACAGCTTAATCAATATAAGGTTTAAAATAACATTTACACAGCCGCCTATAAGAGAACGGCAGAAAATTGCTTTTGTATCCGCATTAAGCTCCCAGTATTTAATCGAATATTCGGTAAGCCCAAGAAACATCATACCCAGCGCCACCCAAAACATAATTGTATTGCCCTCAAAATAGCCTGGTGCAAAAAGAGCCTTTGCCGTCACATCTGATACAGCAGCAACACCTGCAACGGCAGGCAGAGCAACCAGCAGATAAAGCCTTACCGCCTCGCCCACAAGCCTTTCGGCAAGGTCTTTGTTGCCCTCGCCCCAGGTTCTTAAAATAGTGGGATAGCTGCCCCTCATAACCGATGCCGATAGCAGAGTAACGGCAGTAGCTATAAGGGAATAGTTTGTCTGATAAATACCTGCTGCCGTCTCGGAAATAAGAAAGATTACAATATAAATATCTGACTTGTTTAAAACCGAGGTTGTAAGCATATTACCCATAAGAGGCATACCGTAGCTTTTAAGCTCCCTGAGTATTTCCTTGGATTCTTTCTTTCTGTTAATATAGCGGTAAATTTTAAGCTCTGTTATGCCTATAAGTGACACAACGCCGTCGGTTAAAAAATAGCTTAAAAAAATCCATTCAAGTCGGCTGTCGAACAGCAGGCATAAGGCCCACATTATACCCAGCTTGCCGCATACGGTTATAAGGCTTAAAAGCAAATTAAGCTTTGCCTTCCGCATAGCTGCAAGCATTGCAATTATAAGCTGCGCCGTATTATAGGTAACAAACCACATACCGCCCAGGGCAAGCAGGGTGACAGGATATTTTTCCATAAAATCCGCCGCCCACCCCATATTAAGGGACAGACCGCAGACTGCCGCAATTATCGCCGCAAAGGCAATAACGGCAATTATGTTTACCCTGAGCCATGCACCCGCAACAGTTGCATAAAAGGTATCCTGCTCACCTAAAATATCATATTTATTTATATAACGCAGACAGGACTGCACAAGCCACTGTATACACACCATACCCACAGTTGTTATGGCAATGTTTACCGTAGCATAACGTCCCATAAGAGCTTCAACAAAGAGCTTTGTCATAACCGACATTGTAACAATGCCAACTACGCCCTCTATACCCTTTGCAAGCATATACACTATGGTATCCTTTGCCATAGTACCCTTTTTCATACTCTGTTCAGACATAAAATCCACCCGTTTTGCATTTTCACGGTACAGCCCCGCGAAAACAGAGATTTGTTTAAGTAAACACTGGTTAATTCAAATGTAAAAATAGGTACTCACCGCGAAAAAGCAAGTGGATACTGTGCTTTTCACGTAGTGAAAAAGGGCTTGGAACGCCATTTTTTCGCAAATTTATTTTTAGCTGCATTAAATCAGTGTTTACTTACATTAATTTCATTTGTATTATCCCGCATTTTCAAACTGATAATACATATTTGTACCGTCTGTTCTTACCCTTAAATACTGCCTTTGAGCCGAGGAAAGACCTGCAAGGTTTACATACCTTACACCCTCCTTAACATATACAAAGTTACTTGTACCTGTTGCTGATACAACCATAACGTTTTTGCCCGTTTCGGCAGTATATTTTTTAAGTATGCTGTGTAGCAGCTA
>CALIRN010000235.1 GCA_938042265.1 uncultured Eubacteriaceae bacterium | reverse complement strand
AAGCACATGAGTTGAAAACTGCGTATAAATATTATTAATTATTTCAATATACACAAAGGGATGCTGCATTATATAATAAAGACCAAAGAATATAGGCATCTGAATAATCAAAGGCAGACAGCCGCTTAAGGGGCTGTAATTATGCTTTGTGTAGAGCCTCTGGGTCTCCATATTCATCTTCTTTTGAACCTCTGGGTCAGTCATTTTATCCTTATATTTCTCCTGAATTTTCTTTAACTCAGGCTGAATTTTCTGCATAACAAACATAGATTTTTGCTGCTTATATGCAATAGGTATCATAAGACAGCGTGCAAAAATTGTCAAAAATATAATGGAAAGACCAAGTGAATTATATACGGTAATATCATTATAAACAAAAATAAAGAAAAAGTTAACTATTTTACCTAATACCCATGCTATAGGCCCTGTTATAACACCGGGGTCCTTTAAAATATTAGCGTTTCTGGCAAGTAAATCTAATGCTGAAAACATAAGCTCCTCCTAAATTAATAAGAACCTTTAGATATATCAAATCATATTATTTGTCCTTATTATGTTGGTTATACGAAATTTTTAACAGATTATGGTACAGGGTCGTATGGATTGCCCTTGTAAAAAGGATGACACTTTAGTATACGCCTGACGCTGAGATACAGCCCCTTAAAAAAACCATACTTTAAAAACGCCTGATATGCATAGGCAGAGCAGGTTGGCTGAAACCTGCAGCATGGCGCCTTCATAGGCGATATATATGCACGATACAGTTTAATCAAAAAAAGTGCAGCCTTTGTAAGCATATAATCCCCTCTTTGTAAAAAGCATTTAATATAATTCCTTTAAAAGTCTGTGTTTTTTTAATAAATGCTTAAGTGAACGGTCCGTTTCCGCATAGGAGGCCTCCTTCATGGCTCCCCTTGCAATAACTACTATATCAAAGCCTTTTTCAAGCTTATCCTCCGTAAGACGATAGCTTTCTCTTAAAAGCCTTGTAACACGGCTCCTGACAACACTGTTGCCAACCTTTTTACTGACTGAATAACCTATACGGTTAATCTCAAGATTATTTTTAACAACATACATAACAAGGTATCTGTTGGCAATAGACCTTCCCTTGTTATACACAAATCTGAACTGATAATTTTTTTTAAGGGACTCGGTAAATAACATAATTGCCCCTCCGTTCTCAATAGTGGATAAATTACCCGCAGCAAGTACAGGCTTATATATTGCCCCGTAAAGCAGGGCTCTGTGCCATGAAAACAGGCACAGAATCGACAATATACAATTAAAGCCCGCCGTAAAGCGGGCCTTTAATAGCTGAAACATTAAGCAGATAAAGCCTTTCTGCCCTTTCTGCGTCTTCTAAGTATAACCTTTCTGCCATTAGCAGTACTCATTCTTTTTCTGAAACCATGGACCTTACTTCTCTGTCTGGTCTTTGGCTGGAATGTCATTTTCATTATCGAAGCACCTCCTTTGTACTATATTCTTAACTAAGCACTAGCCCTATTATATAAAAAATCTGTATCATAGTCAAGCACAAATTAGTTATTTGTAAAATTTTTGCGTTTTTACGGGAGCCGCAGCTACCGCAAATTTATTGATCTGTAAAACAATCAGCCTTCCATTGCCTTAGCAACCTCTGCCGCAAAGTCCTCTTCCTTCTTCTCAATACCCTCGCCTGTTTCAAAGCGAACAAAGCTCTTGATTGATACTTTACCGCCGATTTCCTTTGCAACACTCTCAATGTACTTGCCAACGCTTACCTTGTCATCCTTAACATATTCCTGATCAACAAGACAGAACTCTTTCATTTCCTTATTAATACGTCCTTCAATCATCTTTTCAAGGATGTTCTCAGGCTTACCTGCATTCTTAGGGTCAGCCTTAGCCTGCTCTGTTAAAATTTCTCTTTCCTTAGCAATAAAGTCAGCAGGGATTTCCTCTCTGCATACAAACTTAGGGCTCATTGCGGCAATCTGCATACAAACATTCTTACCTGCCTCAATAAGCGCATCACTCTTTACATCTGCCGCAAATTCAAGAAGAACTGCAACCTTGCCTCCCGCATGAAGGTAAGATACAAATACACTATTCTCATCAGCGGCAAACTTCTTAAATCTTCTGATTGTAAGGTTCTCACCTATTACGGAAACCTTCTCAACAAGGGCCTCCTTAACAGTTTTGGCTGAATCCTCAATCCAAGCCTCGTTCATGAAAGCGTCCATATCGGCAGCGTCAGACTTAACAGCCTGCTTAGCTACATTTTCAACAAAAGTTCTGAATATTTCATTCTTTGCAACAAAGTCTGTTTCACTGTTAACCTCAACAGCGGCAGCAGCCTTGCCGTCCTCTGTAATATATGCAAAGCTTAGGCCCTCGGCAGCAACACGGCCCGCCTTCTTTTCAGCCTTAGCCATACCCTTTTTTCTAAGGACTTCAACGGCCTTTTCAAGATCACCGTCAGTTTCAACAAGAGCAGCCTTACAGTCGCTCATACCAACACCTGTCATACCTCTAAGTTCTTTAATTAAAGCAGCAGTAACAGCCATTTACTTAACCTCCGTTTTTTAGTCTTTATCTTTTTTTGAAAAAGCCTCAGCCGAAAAGCTGAGGCCTCGTTAAAATTTTATATCTATTAAATTAAGCTTCCTCAGTTTCAGCAACTTCCTCAACGTCCTGAGCCTCGCCCTGCTTTGACTCGATAACAGCATCAGCAATTCTGCCTGCAATAAGCTTTACGGCACGGATTGCATCATCATTGCCCGGGATAACATAGTCAATTTCCTCAGGGTCACAATTTGTATCAACAATACCAACTGTAGGGATGCCTAAGCTCTGAGCCTCAAGAACAGCAATGTGCTCCTTGCGTGGGTCAACGATAAACATACAATCAGGAATTCTGTCCATCTCCTTGATACCGCCAATATTCTTATCAAGCTTTTCCTTCTCATGCATAAGCTTTGCAACTTCCTTCTTTGGAAGGAGATCCATTGTACCATCCTCAACCATAGCATCAAGCTCTTTTAATCTCTTAATTCTTGTCTTTACGGTCTCAAAGTTTGTAAGCATACCGCCAAGCCATCTCTCGTTTACATAGTACATACCGCATCTGAGGGCCTCTTCCTTAATTGAATCCTG
>CALIRN010000234.1 GCA_938042265.1 uncultured Eubacteriaceae bacterium | reverse complement strand
AGCGGTTGCATTAAAATGAGTATAATTATAAAACGCATTGACGAGCCCGATTTTGGATGTGAGGGTGCACCTGATAATAAGCCTATATGTGACAAAGTAACTTTTTATATTAACGATGATGAGGTTACCTTGGAAATACCTGAAAAAATTGTGTGGAATACCAAAATTGATGAAGGTATGGAAATATCTCAGGCTCTTTTCGATGAGCTTAAAAAATACATTAATTATACTTTTGAGTTATAAGCTTAAATTTGTTAAAATTGCCAATTTAGCTGTAGATTTCAGTTTTTTGACGGCTTAAGCTATGTTCACATAAGAGCATAGCTTTTTTTGTGCAAATTACCGGTTTACATAATAATGAATTAGTAGTATACTAATACAAAAATAAAGTAGTAAATAACTACTAAAAGGAGGGCCTATGAACCAACCAAGAAATAAGGACGGTCTTACGGAAAAGGAATTTTTGGCATCTTATAAACCAAAAGACTATCCGAGACCTTCGGTAACAGCAGATATACTAGTCTTTGCCGTAAATGATGAGCTTGATAAGCTGAAAATACTACTTATTAAAAGAAAAAATCATCCGTATATTAATTGCAGAGCATTACCGGGAGGTTTTGTGGATATAAACGAATCATGTGAAGATGCCGCTATAAGAGAGCTTAAGGAGGAGACAGGGCTTGAAAATATTTATCTGGAGCAGCTTTGTACCGTAAGTAAACCTGACAGAGACCCCCGTATGAGGATAATTTCTGTTTCCTATGTTGCGCTTATAAATCAAAGTAGGGTTACTCCTGTTGCAGGTGATGATTCGGCAGATGCACAATGGTTTGAGATAGAATCACCGAACAGCGGAGAGGTTGTACTGAAAAATAACCGAGAAGTTATAACATACCACTATAAAAACGAAATAATAAAAAACGGTATCGTGGAACAGTATATCCAACAGGTAAATGATGAAAATACAGGTCTCGCCTTTGACCATGCACAGCTGATACATACAGGTTTATGCAGATTAAGAAGTAAGGCTGAATATACACCTGTTCTGTTTGGTCTTATGAATAATGAATTTACATTGCCCGAGCTGCAAAAGCTATATGAAACAGTACTGGGAAAAAGCCTTTATAAGGCCAATTTCAGAAATAGCATAAAGAAATATGTAGAGCCTACAGGTGTAAAAAAGGCTAACAACGGTTTGGGACGTTCTCCAGAGCTTTACAGATATAAGGGGGCTGAATAATATGAAATATTTAATAGTAGTTGATATGCAGGAGGACTTTGTAAACGGTTGTCTTGGCAGTGAGGCTGCAAGGCAAATAGTAGACAGAGTCGAAGATGAAATCAAAAATTTTAATGGTCAGGTTATCTTTACAATGGACACGCATAATGAAGATTACTTAAGCACTCAGGAGGGACGAAAACTGCCTGTAATACACTGCATTGAAAACACCCGAGGCTGGCAGATTATTAAGCCATTGCAGCCTTATGTTAAGGATTACATTACAAAACCAACATTTGGCAGCGTTGAGCTGGCAAAAAGACTTTACAAGGCAAATGTGAATGAAAATATAGAGGCTGTAGAGCTTATAGGAGTATGTACATCTATTTGTGTAATAAGTAATGCAATGCTGATTAAGTCATTTTTACCTGAGGTAAAGGTATCGGTAAAGGCTGATTGCTGTGCCTGCGTAAGCGAGGAGAGTCATAATGCAGCATTAAAAGCTATGGAAACAGCACAAATTGAAATAGAGAGGAATTAATATGGAAAATTTAACTCAGAATATGGCACGCAATCTGTCAATGGTTATGGATTTTTATGAAATGACAATGAGCAATGGCTACTTTGAAGAGCAAAGCAAAGGTACAAGGGTTGTTTTTGATGTGTTCTACAGAAAAAATCCCGATGATGGAGGCTTTGCAATATTTGCTGGTCTTGAACAGGTAGTCGATTATATTTTAAATTTACATTTTGAAAAAAGTGATATTGATTATTTCAGAAGCTTTGGTATATTTTCGGATGAGTTTTTACAATTTTTGTCTGTTTTTGAATTCAGCGGTGATGTATATGCCTTTCCTGAGGGTACGGTAATGTATCCCAATGAGCCGATAATTACAGTTGTGGCACCCCTTATTGATGCACAGCTTGTGGAAACAGCCCTGCTGCTTCAGGTAAATCATCAATCCCTCATAGCCACCAAAACAAGAAGAATTGTTAATGCAGCAAAGTCAAGAGTAGTATCCGATTTTGGCGCAAGACGCGCACATAATATGGATGCAGCCGTATATGGTGCAAGGGCTGCCTATTTAGGCGGTGCAGCATCAACTGCAACAGTGCTTGCAGGCAAAATGTTCGGTATACCTGTCAGCGGTACAATGGCTCACAGTTGGGTAATGTTTTATAAGAATGAATTTGAGGCTTTTAAAAAATATGCGGAGCTTTATCCTGATAATACAGTGCTTTTGGTTGATACCTATGATGTTGTTGAAAGCGGTGTACCAAACGCAATAAAGGTGGCAAAGGAAGTTCTCGAACCAATGGGAAAAAGACTTAAAGGGATTAGAATAGACAGCGGTGATCTTGCCTATCTTAGTAAAAAGGCGCGTAAAATGCTTGATAAAGAGGGTTTGGAGGATTGCCAAATTGTTATATCCAACAGTCTTGATGAATTTACAATTACCTCCCTTATAAATCAGGGTGCAATGGTAGACAGTCTTGGTGTAGGTGAAAGACTTATTACAGCCCGATCCGAACCTGTATTCGGTGCAGTATATAAGATTGCTGCAGTGGAGGAAAATGGCGAGTTTGTGCCTCGTATTAAAATTTCCGAGAATGTTGAAAAGATTACCAATCCCGGACTTAAGAAGGTTTACAGAATTTACGATACAGAGGGTAAGGCTGTAGCAGACCTTATTGCCAAGGCTGACGAAACAGTAGATTTATCTCAACCTTTCCGTTATATCGACCCTAAAAAACCTTGGAAAAACCGATATTTTGAGGGTTTTACCGCAAAAGAGCTGCAAATGCCCATAATAAAAAACGGCAAGCCTGTTTATGAGCGTAAAACCGTAAGGGAAATAGCCGATTATGTAAGAAAACAGCTTTCTGAAGAAATATGGGTAGAGGAACAGAGATTTGAAAACCCTCATATACATTATATGGATATGACCCCTGATTATTATGAAATGAAAATGGAATTGCTAAATGACTCACGTAAAATACATTGAATGCATGCTGTATGACAGAAGAGCACAAAGCCTATATTATCATTTTTTACATTTAATCTGCAAAATATAGGACAATCTAAGGAGTGGTACTTATAACAAAATACCACTCCTTTAATAAAACAGCTTAAAATTTTATTCCTCGGAAACAGCTTCTTCAACATCTTTAACTGTATTATGTGTAAGCTTGCGCAGTGCTTTAATATTGGTAATAAGATATTCAAGCTCAGGCTCACTCATATTCTTCATAAGGCTGGTAAGCGTTGAAAGCTTTGTAAAGCGAGTCTTTTTATTTGTTTTATTTTCGCTTACACCTGTAAGTTCAAGGTTTCTAAGGTCAACTGTGATAAGCTGATCAAGAGATAAACTGAAAATTTCAGCTATTTTAACAAGGTTTTTAATGCTTGTACCTCTCTGACCTCTTTCAATCAGACCCAGAAACCCGGGTGCCATACCGATTATTTCAGCCAAATCCTCAATTGTCAAATTGCGCTTTTTTCTTTCATAACGTATATTTGAGCCAATTATTCTTATATAATGCATTGTGCCTAAAGTATCATTGTCTTTTTCCATACTTTCTGCTCCTTTTTATTAATTTTGATTTAAGTATTCATTGTATCCTATATGTTCAAGCTTGTCTGCTTTATTTATAACTGATTGTTCAAGCTTCTTTTTATAACTTTCTACCTTTTCTGAAAGGCTCGCGTCAAAGGCAGCCAATATCTGAGCAGCCAAAAGGCCTGCATTTTTTGCACCGTTAATAGCTACGGTGGCAACAGGAATACCGCCCGGCATCTGGACTATAGAATAAAGAGAATCTACCCCGCTTAATGCCTTGGTTTTAACAGGCACACCGATAACAGGCAGCGTTGTTATGGCTGCTGTCATGCCGGGAAGATGCGCAGCACCTCCTGCTCCTGCAATTATCAGCTTTAATCCTCTGTCCTTAGCTGATTTAGCATACTCATACATCCTGTCAGGAGTGCGGTGAGCAGATATGATAGTAAGCTCATAGCTTATTCCAAAACTATCCAATACTTTTGCCGCCTCACTCATTACAGGTAAATCTGAGTCACTACCCATTATAATGCCTACATCCGCCATAAAATCACCTCCTATTGATCCTCTGCTGTAATTGTTATATAATTATAAGCTCTTTCTGCTGTGGATAATGCCTCCCCGGCAGTATCTGCAGTTACGGTAATATGTCCCATCTTACGACGTGGTTTGGTAGTGGACTTACCGTAAATATGCACACGAACTCTATTAAGACTAAGTGCCTGATAAAGCCCGTTAACCTTAGTTTTGCCTTCCTTACCCTCCTCACCCAGTAAATTAATCATTACTGTGGGGCTGATAAGCGATGTGTCACCCAAGGGAAGAACTGTTATGGCTCTGATATGATTTGCAAACTGGCTTGTAATACAGCCTTCTATTGTGTAGTGACCTGAATTATGAGGACGCGGAGCAACCTCATTTACAAGCACCTGCATATTCCTTGTAATAAACATTTCCACACAAAACATGCCAATACCATCAAATACCTCCATTACGCGCCTTGCTACCTCCATAGCCTTATCAGCAGCGTCATGAGTAATATCAGCTGGCACTATTGTTTCATGCAGAATACTGTTTATATGCCTGTTGTCACCAACAGGATAAACTGCAATATCACCGTTTAAGCCACGGCAGGCCAAAACAGAAGTTTCCATAGCAAAGTCTACAAGTCTTTCCGCCATTAATGCAATTTTACCGCCACCAAGGAGAGAATAAGCATCAGGTACACAAGAACTATCCTTTACAAGAGCATTTCCCTTACCATCATAGCCTCCTGTGCAGGCTTTAAGCATATAAGGATAGGAAAACTCATTGCCGGCTTTATACATATCTTCAACCGAGTTTATCTGTACAAAGTCAGGCACAGGTAAACCGTCCTGTTTTAAAAGCTGCTTTTGTGTATATTTGTTTTGTATGATACTTAGACTTTTTGCAGTAGGATAAATTTTGTAACCGGCATTTTCAAGCTCTGTTAATACCTGCGCATCAATATGCTCAAACTCGTAGGTTACAACATCGCATTGTTCTGCAAGCTGTCTTATTGCATCCTTATCGTTAAAATCAGCAACAATATGCTTATCGCTGATACTATGAGCAGGACAATCAGGCGTAGGGGCTAAAACCGTAATGTGGAAAGAAAGCTTTTTGGCTTCTTCTATCATCATCTTACCCAACTGGCCTCCGCCGATTATGCCTATACGGATACCTAAGTAATCCTTGTCCAAAGCTGTCACTCCTCCGTTTTACATTTACCTAATTTATGGTATGGTACACTGCGGCTACAAAACAGATATGACTTGTATCATATTATTTTTGTGAGTTTTACCAGTATTTTAGTATCATATCACATTAAGGAATTTTTTGCAAGCAGATTAATAGAAAAATACAAATTATTACATATTTTTGTTCAATCCGTTTAAGATAAATTAAGGTTGTTGTCAGGAAAAATTTGTGTTATAATAAAAATATTAGTAACTAAAAAGGGTGTGATATAATGGCTGAGCAGAAGAAAGGCGCTGCAGCAGTTAAAAACAAAAATACAAAAAAAACAAATACCAATAATAAAAACAGTAAAAAGAGTTCTGAAAATAAATCCGATAATATGTCAGATACCGGACAGGCAGGTATGCGTAAGGAGCTGGTTATGATTATAATGGTGGGCATAGCTGTTATGCTGTTTGCCTTTCTTATAAACGGCAGCTCGGAGAATGCAGGTATTATAGGCAGGGCGGTTGCGTCAATATTACTTGGCATACTTGGTATGGGGGCATGGATTTTACCTGTAGCACTTATTATCGGCGCAATTTATCTTGCAACGGAAAAGAGTGATGCCATATTTAAAATCAGAGCTGCTTTTTCTTTTATATTATTTTTAACAATAATTGCTTTTGTACATAGTTTTGGAGGCATACAGCAGTATGATAATATGTCACTGCCGGGTTTTATTTCCTACAGCTTCCGGCATGGAGAAGGCAGCAACGGTGGTCTTGTGGGTGCACTTTTATATGCGGGGCTTTATAAGCTGGTTGGAAATGTGGGATTTTATATTATAATTATTCTGCTTGCCATAATAATGGTTATGCTTATAAGCGGCGGATCTGTCATAGGCTGTATACGCAGTATTATTAGTTATGCTGACAATATACGTTATAAATATATTGATTATTATTATGAAGATGATGAAGATTATTATGAGGATACAGATATTCCTCAGAAGCCTGCAAAAGAGGAGCAGGAAATAAAATCGGGCAAACGCAGTACCCGCCGAGTACATCAGGGAGAAAATCAGGACAGAGTACTTACTCTTGACATAAAAAAAAGCAATAAAAGGGAAAATAAAATTTCGCTTCTTACAGATGAGCTTTACTCCTATAAGGATGAAAACAGTCAGGTTGATTTAACAGGCATTATAGATATGCTGGATAGGAATAAGAACTCAGTCCCTCTTGAAGATGAGCCGTCAGAACAAATTATTTCTAATACATCTGAACTTCAGGAGGGAGAATTGCCACAGCCTATAAAAAGCTTTGTCGAAAATGAACCTAAACAGATGGAGGCAGCCTTTTATACGGCAGAAAAAACACCTGTAGAAAAGGCTACACCCGAAAGCAACAAGCAGGATAGACCTCCGTGGGAAGAACCTTATTCTTCAGAGGAGGAGCCTGAAATTATTGAGGCAGAAAAAACAAAGCTGGTGGACAAGCTTGAGGTTGAAAAAAAGAAAACGGAATATAAATTTCCAAAGCTTGAATTTTTAGGTGTAAATAAAAATAAGTCAGCCGAAAAAACAAAAGAGGAAATACTCAGAAAGGCTAAAAAGCTTGAAGAAACCCTTGCAATATTCAAAGTTGAAGCAAAGGTTAATAATATCAGTATAGGACCCACGGTTACGAGGTATGAGCTTACTCCAAGTACCGGTACAAAAGTAAGCGCTGTTACCAATCTTGAAAATGATATTAAATTTTCCATGGCTGCAGAGAGTATTATTATTGAGGCACCTATACCGGGCAAAAGCGCTATAGGTATAGAAATCCCCAATGATACAAGAGAAAGTGTTTATTTCAGTGAAGTACTGAGGAGTGAACAGTTCCAAAAATTTAAATCCAAAATCGCCTTCGGTCTTGGTAAAGATATTACAGGCAGTGTTACCGTAGCCGACCTTGCAAAGATGCCTCATCTGCTTGTTGCTGGTACAACAGGTTCAGGTAAAAGTGTATGTATAAACACTCTTATTATGAGTATTTTATATAAGGCAACCCCTGATGAGGTTAAAATGATAATGGTTGATCCTAAAATGGTTGAACTTAGTGTATACAATGGTATACCCCACCTTTTGCTGCCTGTTGTAACTGAGCCCGAGAAAGCAGCAGGTGCTCTTAACTGGGCCGTAATAGAAATGGAAAGACGTTATAAGCTGTTGGCAAAGTCCGGTACACGTAATATTGAAGGCTATAACCAAAAGGTAAATAAAGATGAAAGACTCAGCCAGATAGTCATTATTATTGATGAGCTTGCAGACCTTATGATGGTGGTTGGCAAGGAAATAGAAACATCTATATGCCGTCTTGCACAAAAGGCACGTGCGGCAGGTATGCACCTTGTACTTGCAACTCAGAGACCTTCTGCCGATGTGCTTACAGGTCTTATACGTTCAAATGTACCTTCGCGTATTGCCTTTAAGGTATCGGGTTCAATGGATTCACGAATTATACTGGATTCCACCGGAGCAGAAAAGCTTTTAGGTAAGGGTGATATGCTCTTTAAAACAGCTGATATGGCTAAGCCAATGAGAATACAGGGCGCATTTATAACAGATGACGAGGTTGAACGAGTTGTTAATTACATAGGACTGGATGAGCCAAATTATGATGAAACAATTATAAATGAAATAACAAAGGCAAGTATTACCGTTACTGAGGGTGCAGACGGCGGTGACGAGGACCCTATGACTGAGGAAGTGCTTGAATGGATTGTTTCAAATCCAAAGGGCGCCTCTGCAGGTAAGGTGCAAAGACATTTCCGAATCGGCTTCAACCGTGCATCTCGTATTATTGAAACTTTGGAGGAACGTGGTATACTCGGTCCTACAAACGGCAGCCAGCCGCGTGAAGTACTTATGGATAAATATGAACTGAGAGAACGTAAGGAAAGATACGATTCCTACAATGATTATTAAGTATTTATAAAAATAGTAATAATTTTAACTTGATTTAATTGTAAATAGTGGTATCATATATTTATTATTTTATTTTATCTAAGGAGGCAAGCTATGAAAAGTGATATTGAAATTGCGCAGGAATGCGTTTTGGAACCTATTGTAAGCGTTGCGGAAAAATTTGGTATAGACAGCGATGATTTGGAGTTGTACGGTAAATACAAAGCAAAGCTCTCTGACGAGCTGTATGAAAAAACAAAGCTCAATAAGGATGCCAAGCTTGTTTTGGTTACAGCAATTAATCCCACTCCTGCAGGTGAGGGTAAAACAACAACAACAATAGGTCTTGCAGAAGGACTTAACCGCATAGGCGTTAAAACACTTGTTGCTTTACGTGAGCCATCCTTAGGTCCATGTATGGGTGTAAAGGGCGGTGCTGCCGGCGGCGGCTATGCTCAGGTTGTACCTATGGAGGATATTAATCTGCACTTTACAGGTGATATTCACGCCATGACAACAGCAAACAATCTGCTTTCATCAATGATTGATAACCATATTCATCAGGGCAATGCTCTTGATATTGATACCAATAACATTACATGGAAAAGAGTCCTTGACTTAAATGACCGTACCTTGCGTGATGTTGTTATCGGTATCGGTGACAAGAACGGCGTTGTAAGAGAAGACGGCTTTATGATAACCGTAGCTTCCGAAATTATGGCAATTGTCTGTCTTTCCGAAAATATTAAGGATTTAAAAGAAAAACTGGGTAAAATAATTATTGGCTACAACAGATCTGGCAAGCCGGTAACTGCCAAGGATCTTAAGGCTGACGGTGCGATGACAGCGCTGTTAAAGGACGCAATTAAGCCTAATATGGTACAGACACTTGAGCATTCTCCTGCTATTATTCATGGCGGTCCTTTTGCTAATATTGCCCATGGTTGCAACTCAATTAAGGCAACAAAAATGGCAATGAAGCTCGCAGATGTGGTTATTACCGAGGCAGGTTTCGGTGCTGATTTAGGTGCAGAAAAATTCTTTGATATTAAATGCCGTAAGGCAAACTTAAAGCCTGACGCAGTTGTACTTGTTGCAACAATAAGAGCGCTTAAATATAACGGGGGTGTACCAAAAACCAAACTTTCCCAACCTAATATCGAAGCTGTTAAGTCGGGCTTTGTCAACCTTGAAAAGCATATTGAAAATTTACAAAAGTTTGGCGTACCTGTAATTGTTACACTTAATAACTTTATTACCGATACTGATGAGGAAATAGGCTTTGTACGCTCAAAATGTGAGGAAATGGACGCAGATTTTGCACTCTCAGAGGTATGGGCTAAAGGAGGTGTAGGAGGCGAGGCTCTTGCAAACAAGGTGCTTGAAGTGCTTGATAACAAAACCAGCAGCTTCCACCCTATTTATGAGGAAAATGAAAGCATCGTTTCAAAAATTTCAATAATCTGTAAGGAAATTTACGGTGCAGATGATGTTGCATTTTTGCCAAAGGTTAAAAAGCAGATTGATAAGCTTGAGGAGCTTGGTCTTGACAAAATGCCTGTCTGTATAGCAAAAACACAGTATTCATTAAGTGACAATGCTAAGCTTTTAGGCAGACCAAACGGCTTTACGGTTACTATTAAGGAAATAAGAGTAAGTGCCGGTGCAGGCTTTATTGTTGCTCTTGCAGGTGATATAATGACTATGCCCGGTTTGCCAAAAACACCTGCTGCTGAAAATATCGATGTGGATGACAGCGGCAGGATCGTAGGCTTGTTCTAGTAAGGAGGAAAGTGTCTCATGGCACAGTTAATAGATGGAAAAGTTATTTCCGCACAGATTAAAGATGAAGTCAAAGAAAAAGTCGCAGGGTTAAAAGAGCAGGGCTGCGAAGTAACGCTGGCGGTGATCCAGGTAGGTGCGGATCCCGCATCTTCCGTATATGTCCGCAACAAGAAAAAGGCCTGCGAATATGTAGGTATCCGGTCTCTGGCATATGAACTTCCAGAGGAGACAACAGAGAAAAAATTACTGGAGCTGATCCGGGAATTAAATGACAGAACCGATGTCAACGGCATTCTGGTGCAGCTGCCGTTACCGAAACATATTGACGAAGAAAAGGTACTGGATTCCATTTCTCCTTTAAAGGATGTAGACGGATTTCATCCCCAGAATGTCGGTGCACTCTGCATCGGCAAGCCGGGCTTTGTGTCCTGTACTCCTGCAGGAGTCATACAGCTGCTGAAGCGTTCCGGTATTGAGATCGCCGGAAAAGAGTGTGTGGTGGTAGGCAGAAGTAATATCGTCGGCAAGCCCATGGCATTGTTGCTGCTTCGGGAGAACGGTACGGTGACGGTGGCTCACAGCCGTACCAAAGATCTGAAAGAAGTAACCAAAAGAGCGGATATTCTGGTGGTGGCTGTCGGCAAGCCGAAGATGATCACGGCAGAATATGTAAAAGAGGGTGCGGTTGTCATTGACGTGGGAATTCACCGCAACGAAGAAAACAAGTTGTGCGGTGATGTGGACTTTGACAGTGTGGAGCCTGTATGCAGCGCCATTACTCCGGTTCCCGGCGGCGTAGGTCCTATGACCATAGCTATGCTGATGAATAACTGCCTGGAATCGGTATCCTTGCAGGCAGTAAGAGGATAATTATATGAAGTGTCCGAATTGCGGGGCGGAAATGAAAGAAGGTACGCTTTACTGCGAGCACTGTGGGGAGGATATCCATATTGTTCCCGATTTTGAACCGGAAATTGAATACAATATGGAGCAGACTCTGCATGATATTGCCAGGGAAATGACACCGGAAGAAGATGCCACGGACGATCAGGATGCACAGCAGAGCATGACGGAATTGCAGGACTGGGATGAAGAACCGCTGGAAAATACGGCAAAACATCCCTTTCGCTGGAAATTCATTGTGCTGATCCTGGTGCTTGCGGTAGTAGCGGTGGTATGTACCGGTTTCGGAATCTCTTATTCCCACTATCATTCCGCTGAATATCAGATAAAGAGTGCGAGAGAGTATGTAGCTTCCGGGGAATACGATCAGGCGGTTACCTGTTATGAACGTGCGCTGGAAATCGATCCGGGGAACATCACCTTAAAAGAAAAACAAAATGGAATATGAATATCTGCTTCGGGAGATTGTTGCGGATGCCGCAGCTACTTCCGAACAACTGGAAAGTGCTTATGGAAAGCTGATCGCCATCTATGCGGCCAGGGAAGATTATAAGACCATTAATGATCTGTTGTTGAACTGTGGTAATGTAAATATTATGAGTAAATACCAGAGCTATATGGCAATGGAACCGGAATTCAGTCTGCAGGAGGGATATTATACCAGCATCCAGCCTTTGAAACTGACAACTTTCGGAAGTGGTAAGATCTACTATACTACCGACGAAACCGAACCGGGAGAACACAGTCTGCTGTATACGGCACCCATCCTTTTAGAGAGCGGTGATTACTGTATCAAAGCCGTCTACATCAATGAGAATGGGATCAGTAGTCCAGTGGTTACCAAAAATTACCATATTGAGATCGAGGAACTGAGTGCTCCGGAGGTAACGGCGGTCAGTGGGGATTATGAATTCCCAATCAATATCGAGGTGACCGACGGATATGATGTTTATTACACAACGGATGGTTCCGATCCTACGCAGAATTCCACGGTGTATAATGGACCGATCCCCATGCCTCTTGGCAAATCAGTCTTCCGGTTTATCCGCATTGCGGAAGGAAGAAAGAGCGAGATCGTGGAGAAAAGCTACAATCTGGTCATGAACACGGAGTTTATGCCGGAGGATGCCGTGACAAAAGTAGTGAATTATGCCATAGAAAGTGGTAAAATAACGGAAGCATCCGGAAGCTTTGATGAATCCGCTGCGGCATATCTCTATCAGTATCAGTATGTGACGAACATCAACAAGATAGATGATTTCTATGTTGTTGCCGAGATCTACCGGGGAGAAGATGGGACAGTCACAAAGACGGGGAATCTGTTCGCCGTAAATGCCTATACCCGGGA
>CALIRN010000233.1 GCA_938042265.1 uncultured Eubacteriaceae bacterium | reverse complement strand
ATAAAATAGCAAACCCAGCCGAGCCAGTCAACGGTCAAGATGAACGGGCTGCGCCCGCCGTTGACTGCCACGCCCGGTTTTGCAGTTAGGCAGTCAAGGCGCGACAGCCTATTTTTGATATAAATTAAACGACATATTTTTAAGTAAACACTGATTTATTTTTTGCTCTGAATTAATCGGTGATGATTATATTTATTTAAGCCCCATAAGCTTCGCGGCATTGTTATAGAAAATATCCTCAAGTCCTTTTTCATCTACCCCGCTGGTAATAACCTTTTGCATTTCAATGGTAGGGTGGTGGAAGGGGGCATCGGTGCCGAACATAATTCTGTCATGTCCTACGGTGTCATAAGCCTCCCTGATTTTGCTGTTCATGGGCATACCTGACATTTCAAGATAAAGGTTGGGATAACGCCTTGCCATTTTAAGGGAAGCATCAATATATACGCCGTGACCGTGTCCCATGTGGATCATAACGGTTTTAACCTCAGGAAAACGTTCTGCAAGCAGAGCAATACTCCAAGGTAGAGAATAGGGCGGATGTCCGCAGTGAATAAATACAGGTATATTAAGCTCTCCCGCACCTACCATAATCGGATCAACTATTTTGGCATCTGCCACATAAGCCTGCTTTAAGGGATTAAGCTTGATGCCCACAAAGCCGCAGTCCTTAACATAGTGGTTAAGCATTTCTATTGCATTACTGCCGTCATAAGGGTTAAGATAAACCAGAGGCAGTACTCTGTCAGGGTACTTTTTAAAGGCGTCGTTTGTATTTTCGTTTGTTTTTTCATCGGCACTGCAAAGTATAACCTTTTCAATGTCATATTCATCCATTTGCTTTATAAGCTCATCGGCAGTTATGCGGAGCCCTGCCCAACCGCCAAAGTCACCTACATGAGAGTGTGCGTCAATCTTCTTCATTATTATACCTCCCTGAGCTTTTGAATAAGATGAGATTCATTTAATACTGCAATTATTACGGCAGCAATTATTACACCAAAGATAGTCTGCAGTGTAAGTCCCGGCATTCTCGTGATTGCATAAGCAATACCGTACATGGGAATTTTTGCGGCTGTATATAAAATAATCTGTACAATACCTCCTAATATTGCGCCAATCAGCCATCCAAAACGAAGCTTTGGAAACATCTTGTATGTAATAGAGCCCATTATAATTGCCATAATTGCCTTAATAAAGAAGGTTGGCAAAATCCACTGGGTATATCCTCCCATAAGGTCTGCAAGTGCGGCACCCATACCTCCTGCAAAAGCGCCTCTTTTAGTACCGAGGATAAGCACAGCTACAAATATAAGGCAGTCGCCTAAATGTGTATAGCCGTTTGGTGACGGTATTTTAATAATAAAGGTTGCAAGAAAAACAAGAGCAGCCATAATACCTGTCTTGGTAATTGATTTTACCTTTGAGTCGCTGTAGGGGACAGTAGCAGTGTTAACATCTTTCATAATAATTCCTCCATATATTTTTTTATTGAGTAGATGATAGCACGGTAAAAATGTTTTGTCTACTATGCAAAGAAATTGTACCCATACAATTTGCGGCGTGCTGTGTGCCTTATTAAAGATAACTTGCATTATTGCATATATATGTTAGAATATAATTCGGCAAAAAAGGTTAATGGGAGATTTAATATGGAAATGTACGATAACTCTGCAAAGGGTGTTTTTAAAATGTCGGTGCCTATTTTCTTTGAGCTGCTTTTACAGCTTATGGTAGGTAATATGGATCAGATTATGGTCAGCCGTGTATCGCAGAATTCTGTTGCGGCTATTGGCAACGGAAATCAGGTTATGAATATTATTATAATTGTACTTAATGCCATGAGTGTGGCAACAACTATTCTTATATCCAAATCCATAGGTGCAGGAGAAAAGGATAAAAGCAAGGTTGTTGCAAGTGTTTCCGTTGCTGTTATGCTGTTTTTTGGTGTGCTTGTAACTGTTGCACTGGTGTTTTGGCGCAAGATACTGTTTGGCTGGCTTAATGTGCCTGATGAAATTATGGAGGAAACATGTTACTTTACAATGGTGGTAGGCTCTTTTATAGTGGTACAGGCTATGTATATGGTGGCTGTGGCTGTTTTGCGCAGCTACAATAAAAATAAGGAGATAATGCTTGTTGCTGTTATTATGAATGTTATTAATATTATCGGCAATGCGATACTTATAAACGGTCTTTTTGGTATGCCCAGGCTTGGTATTATGGGTGCGGCTGTTTCAACAGACTTCAGCAAGGTGCTGGGGCTTGGACTTATTTTATTCACTCTTGTTAAAAATACAAATATGAGTCTTGATTTCTTTTTAATGCGGGCATTATCAGGCAAAACTCTTAAGCAGCTTTTGCTGATAGCGCTTCCTTCGGGCGGTGAAGCAGTCAGCTATAATCTGTCACAGATTTGTATTCAAAGATTTATAAATCTTTTTGGTACAATAGTTATTAATACAAAGGTATACTGTTATATACTGGCAAACATTGCTTATGTATACTCCATAGCCATTGCACAGGCTACACAGATTATTACGGGCTATTTAATGGGTGTGGGCAATTTTGACAGTGTAAAGAAAAGAGTTAATTCTTCGGTTATAATTTCAATATGCGTATCGGTAACACTTACGGTGCTTATGTATCTTAACAGTGGTTTGGTATTCCGTATGTTTACCGATAATCCTGAAATATTGGCTTTGGGTAAAAAAATACTGCTGGTTGAAATAATACTTGAGATAGGACGTTCCGTGAATATTACAATGGTTAAGTGCCTTGTGGCAACGGGTGATGTCAACTTTCCTGTACTGATAAGCGTATTTTCAGCGTGGCTTGTGGCAGTTGGCGGAGGATATTTGTTGGGCGTGGCATATGGTATGGGGCTTGTCGGTATTTGGATTGCCATGGCGTGTGATGAATGTTTAAGAGGTATTGTATTTGTTATAAGGTTTAAAATGGGTAAGTGGATAACAGTGGACGGAAAATTGAAAACTGCATAAAAAATACTTGAAATTGATGGCAATAGGTAATATAATTGAGCTATGTACATGATGGTTTGCATTAGATTAGAATAGAAAAGTAAATAGATGAGAGGAGATTAGATTTATGATTACAATGAAGGAAGCTATTGATAAGGTTGTAAGAGGTATTGATCTTACACGCAGTGAGGCAGAGTGTGTTATGGGCATTATGCTTGGCGGAGAGGCAACACAGGCACAGCTTGGCAGCTTTTTGACTGCCCTGCGTATGAAGGGTGAAACAATTGATGAAATTGTAGGCTGTGCAACGGTTATGCAGGCAAAGGCCGACCATGTGGCACCAAAGGTTGAAGGCAGTTATATCGACCTTGTGGGCACCGGCGGCGACGGTACAAATACCTTTAATATATCAACAACATCAGCCTTTGTTGCGGCAGCGGCTGGTGTGCCTGTTGCAAAGCATGGCAACAGAGCTATTTCAAGTAAAAGCGGTGCAGCTGATGTGCTGGAGTCCTTGGGTGTTAATATTATGCTTGAGGCACCTCAGGTTCAGAAATGTATTGAAAAGGTGGGTATCGGTTTTATGTTTGCCCAAATTTTCAATAAATCCATGAAAAACGTTGGTCAGGCACGCAAGGATATGGGTATCAGAACCATATTCAATATTCTTGGTCCCGTTTCAAATCCATCAAATGCAAAGGCAGCCCTTATCGGTGTATATTCAAACAGCTTAACAGAGCCTATTGCTCATGCAATGCAGGCTATGGGAGTTGAAAGAGCCATGATTGTTTCGGGCTTTGACGGTATGGATGAGATAACCGTTACCGGTAAAACAACAGTTTCCGAAATTAAAGACGGCAGAGTTGAAACCTATGAGCTTGACCCTAAGGACTACGGCTTTGAGTATGCTTCGGCTGAGGAGCTTAAGGGTGGTCAGGGTGAAGCTAATGCTGAAATTACAAGGGATATTCTGTCGGGCAAGACAGGTGCAAAGCGAGATATTGTTCTGCTTAATGCAGGTGCCGCTATTTATGTGGGAGGTAAGGCTGACAGTATTAAGGAGGGTATTGAAATTGCAAAGGATACCATTGACAAAGGTCTTGCGCTTGATAAAATTAAGGAGCTTGCGGAATTTTCAAATAAATAGTGTTTTTGTGGGGCTGTTGCACTAAATGATATGCTCCCTTCTAAGTGACAAGTTTTTATTATTTCACTTGTTTACCTAGAAGGGAGCATATCATTTTTTTAGTGCGACAGCCCCATTTAATTTGAATATCCTTGATTTGCCTAAACATTTTTAAAAGCTGAATCGTATTATTATTGAAAGGGGGTATAAAAATGCCTAAATCTTTGTTGCGTACGGACAGAGAAATAAGGGAAGCTTATGAAAGAAATGCCGATACGGTATATCGTGTTTGCTTTACTTATATGAAAAACCCCTCTGATACGGAGGATATGGTTCAAAACACCTTTTTAAAGCTTATTTCATACAACAAGCCGTTTTTAAATTATGAACATGAAAAAGCGTGGCTTATAGTAACGGCGGGCAATATATGCAAGGATTTTTTGAAATCCAAATGGAGCAAAAGAGAAAATATATCGGATTATGAAAACTCATTATTGCTATATGACAACTTTGATATTGACGAAACTCTTATTGCCGTTATGGCTCTGCCCGATAAATACAAGACCTCCATATATTTGTATTATTATGAGGGCTTCAGCTGTAAAGAAATTGCCGGGATTATGCACAGGCCAAAAGCAACAATACGTGTTTATCTACATAAGGGACGGCAAATTTTAAAAGAAAGATTAGGCGGTGATTTTGATGAAAAATAATAAAATAATCAACTCCTTAAATAAAATTAATCCATCGAACAAAGCAAAGGAGAGAATTTGGAAAAATATTAATATTCAGCTTGAAAATTACTGCCCTGAGGAAAGGAAGAGAAATATGAATAAAAAAGTTATTTTAGCGGCAGTATGTGCAATTTTTATCAGTGCAACAACGGCTTTTGCAGCATACAGGTATATGACGGAGGATATGCTTGCAAAGGATATGGGTGATAATAAGCTTTCGGAAGCTTTTAGTGAAGAAAGTATTGTAAGCACTCATACCGAAAGTATGGGTGACTATAAGGCAACCCTGCTTGGCATTACTTCGGGCAAAAACATCAGTGACTCTATACCTGAGTATAACGGTGAGCCATTGCCTGACAGAACCTATGCTGCAGTTGCTATAGAAAAAACTGATGGCAGCAAAATGACATACGATGATGAAGTGCTTGTTACACCGCTTATTCAGGGGCTTAAGCCTTGGCAATATAATATTTACACCATGAATGGCGGTTACTCTGCACAGCTTGTTGATGGTGTGCTTTACCGCATTGTGGACTTCAATAATATTGAATATTTTTCGGACAGACAAATATATATTGCAATTACGGACAGCGGCTTTTATAGAAAAGAAGCATATAATTATGATGAAAGCAGCGGTCTTATAACCCCAAATACCAACTATAAGGGCACTAATATACTGTTTGAGCTTAATTTGGACAAAACAAAGGCTGACAGGGAAAAAGCGCAGGAGTATATCGACGGTATTAACAGGGAAATGGGTTATGATGAGTTGGAGAACAGTAGCCAAGCCGAAAGCATCAGTACTGAGAATGAATATGATATTGAGGTTATAACAGGAGAAAACAGCGAAGAAATTATAATATCCAATAAATGATGAACTATAACCGAGGCTGCCTTTATTTTGGCAGTCTATCCATTATATAAAAGAGGCAGCTCCCTTGTATTCAGCATTTGTGACAATCTTTAGTGAAATAGTCAGGGATATTCATATTCTGCTTACACTATATACTCATAACCGACAAATACCTTTGGCATTCACATTCAGTTGGAGCTTGTACCCCCACTGAATGCGTCTAAGTACCCTCCGCTTTAAAAGCAAGGGGACTTGCTATGTCGGTTAAAAACTTGTATGCAGCAATTATAAGTCTGCTAAAAATCTATTGCAAATTATGATGAATAATGTATAATTATACTTGTTACTATATTTTATGATATTTGATTGAAGGCTGAATTTAAGTGGAAAATAATATGAAACAAATTATCGTTTTAATCAATATTGTTTTGCCGACGGTTTTATTTTATGTTTTTTATAATATCAGCGGTATTA
>CALIRN010000232.1 GCA_938042265.1 uncultured Eubacteriaceae bacterium | reverse complement strand
AATCTGCAAAAACAAAGCCTCCAGCCTTGTTTTTGTTGCGATTATGGTATAATAACGAGTAAAATGGACGCTGTGCCTGCACAGGCGGACATTTGATGACAAACCCCATTGAGCCGTCAGGCGAGATGGTATAAAAATAATTATCTGTTGGACTGGAGGCTATAATTTGACTTTTATAAGGCAGTTTTTAACGGCACTTTATCGTTTTGGCTCATATCCGGAGCTGATAAATGTCAAGGGAATAAGAACCTTTTTATATACGCTGTTTACGGTTATTTTTACCGTGTTTTTTATGACCTGTGCGGTTATACCGGCATATTTGAGTATAGGTGGCATTGAGGGTTTTGCAAAAAAATACATACCTGAGTTTTCCATTAAGGACGGTCAGCTTATTATGGATAAAATTGATTTTGAGGACAGGCTGAACGGTGTAAGAATATTTGTTGATACCGACAAAACGGAGCTTGATATGTCAGAGGCGGGAGACAACCCTTATGTACTGCTTGCCGACAGGGAGGAAATATATGTTTTTAACGGTGTCCGAGGAGAAAGTATGAGCTTTGAGGAAATGGGAATTGACTTTGGCAGTGAGGATATTTTTAATGCCCTTGCCGATGGAAAAGTCCGTATGGGTATTATATCAATTGTTATTGCAATGTTGTTTATGGGAGTGGCTTTTCGTGCGGTATACAATATTGCGGTTCTTGCGCTTATAGGCAACATCATCAATATGGTTATTACAAGAGTTCCGCTGAAATTTTCACAAATGCTTAAACTGTCGGCTTACGCAAGGACACTGCCGCTTATCATGAGCCTTGCGGTGCCTGTTTTGGGCGGATTTTCCTTTAATCCGTTGGTATTTTATGCTGTAGGTGCATTTTATATGTATATTGGACTTAAAAACATTAAGGCGCAGTCGGGCATAGTTATTGCGGATATAAGCGGAATGCAGAATAATTGATATTAAAAATAAAAACTGCTGTTAACGGTACTGAAGCCATTGACAGCAGTTTTTGTTAAGAGTGAAAAAATCAGTTTGCCTCAAGGCTTTCCTTAATTTTGCTGAAGGTTTCTTCACTTATAATATGCTCAATTCTGCAGGCGTCAGACTCAGCAACCTGAGGGTCAACTCCAAGGACCTCGGAAAGATAACGCGTAAGGGTAACATGCCTGTCATAAACGGAGGAGGCTTTCTTCATACCCTCCTCTGTAAGGCAGATATTACCGTTTGCTTCAACAACAATGTATCCGTCATTTTTTAATATGCCTATTGCACGGCTTACGCTCGGCTTCGAAAAATTAAGCTCAGTGGCTACGTCTATTGCACGTACATAGCCTAATTTCTGTTTTAAAATTAAAATAGTTTCAAGATAGTTTTCTCCCGATTCCTGAAGTTTCATAATTGACAACCCCTGTTCTTAATAATAAAATATAATCATAAATATTTTAACATAATAATATAAAAAATGCAAGGATAGTGTGGAGGTGTTTTTATTATGTCAACGGCTGTAACAATAGGGATTGTGGCAGTTATTGCGGCATTGTCACTGAGAAAGTATGTTAAAATGAGCAAAAACGGATGCGGCTGTGGCTGCAGCGGCTGCCCTGCGAGGGAAAACTGCAGTTCAGCAAAAGAAAATCAGAAATAATTTTCGGATTTTGCTTGTAATTTGAAAAAAGTTTTGATATAATTACTATAAGCTTTTGGAGGCGTTGTTTGTGACTGTAGAGCTTTTAAATAAATTAAAAAATAAAAATATGACCGTTGCAGCGGCGGAAAGCTGCACGGGAG
>CALIRN010000231.1 GCA_938042265.1 uncultured Eubacteriaceae bacterium | reverse complement strand
GGGACAGCTTTGTTTCACCGAAGCAGCTTGCCCAGGCATCAAAATGACTGAGTCCCCTGCTTGCCATAACATCGTGCTGAAGATAGTTCTGCATTGTATAAAGCTCTGTCATTGAGTTACTTATAGGCGTTCCTGTTGCAAAAACGACGCCCTTTGAGCCTGTGATTTCATCAAGGTATCTGCATTTCATAGCCAAATCCTCTGCCCGTTGTGATGCACTGCTTGCATTAATGCCCGATACATTTCTACCCATTTTTGTGGTAAAAAATCTGTTTTTGAACAGATGTGCTTCATCAACATATAACTTGTCAACACCAAGATCCTCAAAAGTAATGGTTGTATCTCTCTTATCATTGTTGTTAAGCTTTTCAAGCTTTGCCGTAAGAGCTTTCTTTGTTGCCTCAAGCTGTTTAACGGTAAAGCCTTTTTCGTAAGATTTAAATTTTAATTGTTCTAATGAATCGGTTATTTCATCAATCTGACCTTGAACAAAATCTATCTGTCTTTCAGCAGACAATGGGATTTTTTCAAGCTGTGTGTGACTGATTATAACCGCATCATAATTGCCCGTAGCAATTCGGGAACAGAAACGTTCTCTGTTGGCTTTTGAAAAATCCTTCTCATCGGGAACCAATATATTGGCTGTGGGATATAGATGCAGAAATTCCCTTGCAGTCTGACCTACAATAGCCTTTGGAACGCATATCAGACTTTTGGTACAAAGTCCCAGTCTTTTGCTTTCCATAGCACTTGCCACCATCTCAAAGGTCTTTCCTGCACCTACCGTATGAGCAAGAAGTGTATTTCCGCCGTAGAGAGTATGTGCGATTGCATCTTTTTGATGCTTAAGCAAGCTTATTTCGGGATTAATGCCACCAAAGGTTATATGGCTGCCGTCATATTCTCTTGGACGCAAGGAATTAAATTTTTCGTTGTAAATTCGGCATAAATCCTCGGTTCTTTCAGCATCGGCAAATATCCAATCTTGGAATGCCTGTTTTATGGAATTTTGCTTATCCTGAGCAAGGAGCGTTTCCTTGTCGTTTAGGACTGCACGTTTCGTGCCTTTTTCATCTTCGATGTAATCAAATATTTTTATGGGCTTTTGGTTCAAAGTATTTTCAATTATAGTATAGGCATTCATTCTGCCTGTACCGTATGTCTGAGAGGCTCTGACATTTCCCTTGTCGGCAGAATAGCTTGATTTGTTGCTTATACCGTAGGTTGCCGTATTCTCATCGTAAGCCACCGTTATCGTTTGATTATCTGCATCACCGGAGCTTGCAAACGGATTGCCGCTACGCCAACGAAAATTTGAACGGCAGCGTTCTGGAGTGTTGAGCAATTCATACATAAATTGCTCAAAATATTCTACGGGTATCCACGTTGAGCCAAGCTGTACCGATATTTCGGAAGGCTTTAATTGTTCAGGCTGTACCTGTTCAAGTGCCGTTACGTTGATGATGTACTTTTCATCTTTTTCTGCATATGTACGTGCCGTTGCAAGCTTTTCTCTGACATTACCCGACAAATATTCATCGGAGGTTTCATATTTTCCCGTAAGAGGATTTTCAAAAATCACTCCCTCAAGGTCTTTTATTATTTCCTCCTCAGATTTTGAACATAATCCCGACATAAAAGCAAGGTCAACTCCTGCTCTTTCCGATATTGATACGGTAAGTGCTTCACTTGCGGTATCTACACTTGTAATTGGCTGATATGGATATATGGTTCTTTTGGTAAAAATATCTGCCTTGCTTAACAGGTTGCCGTTCTCGTCTATATTTTCCAAAGACAACAACAGTGCTGCTGTATCATCAAAACGGAATATAGATTTGTTATTATGGTTTGACAACAAACCATAGCTTGCCGTAAATCGGTCATACAACGTATTCAGCTTATCCTGTTGAGCTTTAATATGCTCATCAGGATAATTTTCCTTTTGTAGCTTAATAAGCTCCCTTAAGGCTTCTGATATTTCTATCATACCCTTAATACGGGTAGTTTTATTTTTATTGAACTGCTGGAGAACCATATTATTACCCTCACGGTAATAAATATCGTTATCAATGACCGTATAGCAGTAATTTCTGTAATTTTCGGGGAAAATATCTGCATTAATATTTGAGTTATCTTCAGATACCTCTGCTTCTGCGTAATTTTCTCCTATGCTGCCATTGATATTACTTATTGCAGTATCAATCAAAGCTGATAAGTCAGCATTATCAAAAGGCTTGCAAGTGGTTTCCATACCAAATCTGCCGCTTACCTCTGTCATAGTACCGCATACCATATCGGGGTGCTGCACAAAGTAGTTGTTCATTTCGATACCACTACTGTCTTTGGACAGATTTATCCATTCAGGCAGATTGCTATCGTCAAGGGTTATAGGCATATTACGCTTTTTAAGGAAAATAATATCTGAGGTAACTTCTGTGCCGGCATTTTTCTTGAAAGCGTTGTTTGGCAGCCTGATTGCACCAAGCAGCTCCGCACGTTCCGCAAGATACCGCCTGACGGTGCTGTTAGCCTTATCAAGAGTACCCTTTGAGGTTATAAAGGCTACAATACCGCCCTGACGTACCTTATCCAAAGCTTTTTTAAAGAAGTAATCGTGTATAAGGTTGCTGCCCTTAAATTCCTTGTCGTAAATAGGTATATCACCAAAAGGCACGTTTCCTATTGCAACATCAAATGTATTGCTTGTAAAATCAGTTTTTTCAAAACCTTTAATCTGTATGTGAGCTTTTGGATAAAGCTGCTTTGCAATTCTGCCCGAAACGCTGTCAAGCTCCACACCATATAGCTTGCTGCTGCTCATTGCTTCGGGAAGCATACCGAAGAAGTTACCGATACCCATAGATGGCTCTAATATCTTTCCGCTACTAAAGCCCATATTTGATAGAACTTTGTACATTGCCGATATAATTGTCGGGGAAGTATAGTGTGCATTCAGAGTTGAAGCTCGTGCAGAAGTGTACTCACTGTCTGTAAGCAACTCCTTAAGCTCCGCATACTCCTTAGTCCAAGCAGATTTGCTCTCATCAAAGACATCTGCAATACCGCCCCAACCAACATATTTTGACAAGATTTCCTGTTCTTCAGGTGTGGCGGTTCTGTTTTCATCTTCAATAGTCTTAAGAGTTTTGATTGCTTCAATATTATTACGACATTTTTCTCGGTCAGTACCATAGTCGAGAGCCGTAATTTTATAATTTTCGGTTTTTTGCTCAATTTGAGCATAATTTTTTGTGTCTGCCTTATCTGAAGGTGTATCAATAATTTCTTTGGGCTGTTCTTGTTCTTGGGTATCAGAGCTAGGAGTTTCCTTTGCATCCTCTATTGATTTATTCTTAAAAAAGTCGGGAATATCACTAAAACCAAAGCTATCAACGTAATAAGCAGTTTCTTCATTTTCATTTCCTACAGTAATTACATCGCTTACAGAAAGAGAATGACCTTCAAAATCAGCTGGTCTTTGTTGATTAAACTTATAAAAAATCGTATCAAGCTTATTTTCTAAGGTTGCACCCTCGATATCCTTAAGGCTGCCTGAATACACAAGATTATAATTCGATATATCAACTTTTTCACCTAAAGAATTTAAAGCTTGTAAGCCTACAAATCTTACATTGCGATATTCTTCGCCAGGCTTTACTTGGTATATATGATATAGAAGTGATGTTTCTTCTGCCGACTCTGCTTCCTGTGCTTTACGGAAATCCTCTAAACTCATAGTGCCATCATAAACAAATAGATTAGTTACCTCATCAGCTCCTTCGCTAAAACGATTTGAGAATGGCAATCCTAGTTCCGCTGCCACCTGTTTGGTTGCAGCAAGAAGTGGGGTTATATAGCTTTCCCATTCTGCTGTTTCAATGCCATACATTCCCGTATGGTTTACAATATCATCTCTTGTAAGAGCCTGCCCCTCTGTGCTGTCCTCATAAAGTAGAAAAACAGGTAATTCATCATTGTCAAAAAGCTCTAAAGCTCTTTCCTTTGATATGGGCAATAGGCTGTTGTCAGTGTAGCCGTATTCATTTCGTTCCGCAATGCTGACGGTATCATCAGGCATATTGGAAAGAACAAAGTCTGACAAGGTTTTTTCGGTATCAATTATCTGAAAATCATTTCTTTCAAGAACATAGCTATCAATAAAATAGCTTTGTTCTCCCGTTGGTTTCTCGTTTGAGTAATGTATGTTGCTGTCAAAGTTGTGGGGTATTACCTGTAATTCTCTATAAGGGGTGTTGTCAACTACTGTATAGGTATCTCCGTTGACTGATATTAAATCTCCCTCTTGCAGCAGCTGCAGCTGTGCCTCAACATAGTTGTGACGGTCATATTTCTGCCTTTCCTCTGCTGTGATATAATCATCCGCTTTGATAAGCTCACCAAGCTCCTTCTCGACCACATTCCATTTAAGAGTATTTTTCTGTCTGCCAAACACAGAATTCCATTCAATGCTTAAGCCTCTGGCATTGGTATCATAACCCAAAAGTTCTCCAACATTATCTGATAGTCCAAAAACGCTGCCTGCACCGTATTCTTTTTTTATGGCATCAGCTCTTTCTGCCTTATTTTCAATGGTGTTGTAAAAGTTCTCAATTCGGAATTTGCCATACTCAAAACCTGAACCCCGTTTAAGTGCAGTTACCACAATATCTTTTGGTATGCCCGATACTTCCTCTGTGGGTGTAGCGGATATATCCTCTGCTGTATTTTGCGGTTCTTTGGTTTCTTCGTTGGCAACATCTTTAATACCTTCAATTATTTTCTCGACTTTATCAATGCTGTTCCCATCAAAAGTGAGAGTGATAGTTCCCTCATCATTAATACGACCGCTGAATTTGATTTTTTCGTCATCAAGTGCTTTTGCAATCTTAAGACCTGTTTCCTTATCAAATTTTCGGTAAGTCTTTTTCGGTACGTATCTGTATGGCGTGTTGCCAATAATGCCGTTATCGTCAGGAGTGACGGAGCTGATACTGCTTTGTTCAACAGACTGATTTTCCGTGGAAATATCGATGTTTGGGGCGATTTTACTATTGACAATATTATTACTTTTGTGTATAATAACATTAGAGTCAAGAGAGTTAAAAGCCTCGGACAATTGTAGTCCCTGAAACTTGAACACTTCTTGACTTTTATTTTTGTCTATATAAAGCAATTTGTTTGTTTCTATTGCTCTTTTAATTTGGCTTTCAAAATTTTCTCTGCCGTGAACACTTGTTATAAAATTGCTTTCTATGTTTGTCAACTCATAGATCCCTTTACCATTGGGCTTAACTGTTGCAACAATAGGCAAGTTGTCATTATCTTTTTTGTATGTTGCAATTACAATACTGTCATCTCTTGACAAGGAATCATATATAATTAAAGGCTCGGCTAAGAGTTGAGGCAACTCTTTTATTGTATCTATATTTAAACCGTGGTATCGAGAATTGTTTTGACTTTTGTCTTTAATTGCATCTCTTAAATGCTGCTGTGTATAAAGAATTGGCAGTTGTTCACAACCTATATCCAATAGAATTTGAGGTGTATCACAAACTTTTATGGCTGTATATGGGTTTAAAGTTTTGTTTAACGTTTCATCAACCTGTTGTGCAAAGCTTTTTTCCTCCTGTGTTACATCTTTTTGAGGAGCAGCTTTTTCGGCTCTCAGCAAATCGTTCCAATCCTTTATATCCGTATGATTTTTAAAGCGTATATCATCACATACACGGTATGCTTTAAAGCCGTGTTCTTCCTGCATTTTGACTGCGAATTTTTCCCCCCATTTATCATAATCTGTGGATATGTATACCTGTTCAGGTTTTAAACCATACCGTTCCACAATGTTTAAAACCATCATATCCTTTAAGCCAGCCATAGACACAAGCAGTGCATCCGTGTTTTCGTTGAGGCAATAATAGCTTAAAGCATCTATTGCAGACTCAAAAAATATAGCTTTTTCAGGCTTTGTTATGCCTGTGGGATTAAATATAAAACTGTTGCCACTTCTTTCCGTAACCTGCTTATATCGTTTGTCTGTGGTTGTTCCTATAATTTCTGCTCCCGAAAGCTGGTTATTCTCATCGAAAATTTTTAAAACAGCATTTCCCTTTATATCCTGTACAATGCTGCCATTTTTAATAAGGCGGTTTACAACATCTCCATTAAGCATACGGGTTTTTGTTAAATAGGCATAAGCACGTCTTGCATTGTCGGCAAGGTCATAGGGTATGGGCTTAAACTCCTGCTCCTCCTGAGGCTCAACAGTCAAAGGTTGCTGTGCAGGCTGAGTGTAAACAATTTCCTCTCCATAATCAAGATTATAACCTTTAAACCTTAAAAGCTCTGCTACGGCTGCTGTAAACTCCAAACCGTAGTATTCCATACAAAAGGTAACTGCGTTTCCGTATTTACCTCGGCTGTTCCAGTAAAAGCGGTTTTCATTAATACGCATACTATCGTGTATCTCCATAGTGTATTCATTGTTGCCCACTCTCTTAAGCTTTTCACCTCTTGCAGTGAGAAAATCAACAAGACTTGTTCTTTTCGCTTCTTCAATCTGCTCTCTGGTAAAACGAAGCTTTTTAGGTGCAGCCTTTTTTATTTGCTCAATTGCAGCCTCAAGGGTGCTTATGTCATTTCTGCTTACGGTCAATGTTACCGTATCATCATCGTTAATTTTGCCGCTGTATTTTACATCTGTGTTTTCAAGCTCATCAGCAACCTTAAGAGCAAGGTTCTTTTCAAGCTTACGATAGGTCTTTTGGCTTATATATCGATAAGGAATATTACCGATTATATTGTTTTGCTTTGGCTGCTCCTGTTGCTTATTTATATTATTCTGCTCAATTTGAGCAGAATTTTCTAAATACTTACTAAATTCAATGGAAGTCTTTTCAACTGTGGTTATAAGCTCTTTAACACTTTCCGCAAGCTTTGTACCAATGCACATAAGCTGTTCATTGGAAATGCTGTTAAGGTAATCAAAATCATTACCACCACATAAATACTCAAAGCCACATCTTTTAAAGAGAATATTGCTTATACTGCAAAAAATAAAATTATCTAAGCCATACTTTTTAATGGAGCTGTTTTCCGAACAGATTTCTTCCGCCAAATAATAGCTTTTATTGATTATCTGTGATTGCAGTATTTCCTCTGCGGATTTATTGTTATCCTCGTATTCAAAGGCTTTTGCCAGTTTTGCGTTGAACTCACTGTTATTCATCGGCATTTGCCAAAGCTGATGGGTGGAGTCAGTGTCGGTTATATTATAAAAATAAGATACAACCTGCTGCCCGTTTTTCTCCCTGAGTAGTGGCGCACCCTCTGAACCACGCTTAATACGGGCACTAAGCTTTTTAGACCAAGTGTAAAAATCGGCAATTGCCGTTGCCTCAGGCTTGATGGCAGTTATAACTATCTGGTCAGCAAAGGAATATTTATAAAAATTGGCAGCCCTCAATAAAAAGTCCGCCCATTCATCAACACTGTTTCCTATTCTGTTTAGATTTTCCATTGTAATTGCTTTTACATCTTCAACTGTATATTTGGGCATATAATTTCCTCCAATCAAAAAAGCAGCCATAATTTATAGCTGCTTTAAAAATAATAACGTACATTTTTTGTTATACAAATATAATCTCCTTTTGGATTACTTCACGCACACGGTGGGTTATATTGTTAATACGAGCTGCCCACTCCATTTGGTTGCTTGCCTTTAGCTCCTCGGTCACTCCCTCTGAAGCTTTGTATTCCTCCACAAGCTTATCTTCCATTTCCTGTGCCTGACTCTCAATTTCCTTTAAATGCTCCAAAAGAGTGTTGTTAAACATCATCTCTCCATAGTCAAGAGGATAATTTTCTTCAAGATTTTTTTTCCTTCCAAAGCCATAGTATGGTGAGAGGTCAGCCTCTTCAATTTCCTGCTCAATCTCTTTGTCAAGCTCCTCATTACGCTGAATGCTTTCATCCATCGTATCCCCTGCAAGGACATAGACGAAATACTTTTCATCAAGCTCATAACGCAACCCCTTAATTTCCTTGTACTTTGGAAACCACTGATTTGTTTCGTCTGAATAGATATACATCATTCCGTTTTCAACTTTTGTTCTTGCCATATTAATTGCTCCTTTCATTCGCCTTTGACTGCGATATAGTTATTTTTAACATATAATTCCTTCTAGTAAAAATTTATTTCACAGGTACAGCCGTCACTATTATTCCTCGGCTGTAAATTTTTTGTCCATATTTTTTCTTCTTTCGTTATTTAATCTGTTGCTACGTCTTTGTGCTACCTTACAGTCGATGTTATTAATGTATGATGACCACGATAGAAAAACATAACCAAAGATACAGCTAAATAATGTTATTAATGCACATCCTAATGAAGAAACTCCAAAATGTGAAGATAATTCACATTTTATATCAAGATAGAAAAAAAGTTTCTCGCTGATAAGCACTACAATAAGCATTAAAATTTGTTGTCCAATAAAAGGAGCCTCATCACTTATCCAATCTTTTATTTTTTTCATAAAACCATCTCCTTAAGTGACTTAGGCACTAAACTTTTCTTTTTTTTATAGTTCATTCATAGTTATATTCTTTTAATGATAAATGCTTATCTTCTATCATTGTTTTTCTGTTCGTACGTGTAACTATGTATGCAGGTATTGTATCGCCGATGCTATACTTTTTACAAATGCTATCGTTGTCATCAATTTTAAGCTGATAATTTTCATACCGTATTGTAATATCCATTTCATAAATTTTGTATGGCATTGTGTTTATGTAATAGACATCACTGGTTACGTTTTTATCTATTACTGTTGCTTCAACCGGTTCCGAAAAAAAACTGTATTTTTTTAGGATGTTGTTGGTTAATAAAATGACAACACCTAAAGAAAGAGCAATAAATCCAAACCATATAAACATTACCACATCTTTAATATCAATATCCATAAGTATTTCAACTCCTTACTTGAACTCAACTATATTTATAATGGAAGCAAATATACATACCACTGTAAACCAAATAGTTATTAGTATTAATAATACAATAAAGATGTCAGCTGTATTATAGCCAATTTCTTTCATTATTTTTACAGTCTCGTCATAGACATAACGATAAATAATATAACTGATTAAGGTAAATATGATAATTATAACATCGGAAATCATTGTTTTTATTCATTGTCCTCCCACATTCTTAATCATCTATCATAGCTTCGATATCACTGACAGTCGGTTTTTTGTTTTCAAGCACATATTCGAAAATGTAATCTCTCAATTCATCCGAATTATTGATTTTCTCCCCACCAATGTAGAAATCCTCGTATTCTATTACGGTATATTCCTCGGTCTTGGCAGGTACATTTGTAGTTGTTTCGGTTGTGGCTTCAGTTGTGTTTTCGGTAGTTGCCTCTGTGATCGTGGTCGTTGTTGTAGTGGAAGTCACAGTTGTTGTTGCCTGCGTTGTTACCGTTTCTGCTGTAATAACTTCTGCTGTTTTTGTGTTGCCATCCCAAGTAACCTCATAACCCATAATCCCAAGAAGCTCCCTTAAAGGTAAATAGGTGCGGTCATTCGCTATTATAACTTTGTCGTTCAGCTCTCCGTATCCTGTAACAATGCTCGAACCTGTCAGCAAAGTGACCGTGACATTGTTCCTTGTGAGGGCAACAGCTCTTTCGGGTGCGTACCAGTCAACTTTGTAGCCAAGAGCCTCAAACACTGCCCTCATTGGTATGTAGGTACGGTCGTTGCTGATGATACAATCAAAACGCTCATTTTCTACCTTAACTGTGGGTTTGATGTCCGCCGAAGTGATGCAGGCATTGCTTAAAACAATAGTAATAACTGTTAAAATAATAATAATTTTTTTCATAATAAAATCCTCCTTAATTGTTGTTAATAACTGTTAAACAGGCTGTAACATAGCCTATTAAGCCGCCAATGATGGCAGAAATTAAATATCCCATTTACTCGCCTCCGTTTTCAAAGTATTCTTTTACAAGCCTTTCAACCAAATCAGACATATCTTTCCTGGTATATGTTTCAGGAAACAGTCGCTTGGTACGTGAAGTCAGCTTAACCGCAACGGGCTTGTCTGTTACTTCTTTCATTATTACATCAATAACCCTTTTTGTAAGCATATCCTGTTCGCTGTATTCTCTGAATTTCTTGGCCATTGCGATAGAGGGCATAAGCTCTGAGTCCTCAATAGCTGCAACTACTCTTTTCTGTTCATCAAGTGACAGATAAGATAATTCAACACCAACATTTAATGGCAATTCCTTGTTATCTACATACTCCATAAGCTCGTTATTGAGATATGTCAATCTTATAAGACGCTGCACGGTAGCTCTGCTTTCGCCGACCTCCTCAGCAAGAATTTCTACCGATGCTTTTTTCTGCTCAATTTGAGCAGGATTTTCGGATAACAAATTATTAGTCTGTATGAGTGCATCTATCTTATCTACAAGCATTGACCAAGTACATATATAGGTTTTATCGTTTTTAAAATTGAACTCAATTCCTTTATCTGTACCATTATACGTATCACCATTAGGAGTGGGTAAGGTGCCACCATTCCAACGACATAAAGACTTAATATATTTGATTTTTTCACGTTTTTCTTTTATGTTTTTTAATGTGCCGACCACAGGACTTTTTGAAAATCGCCATCTTAAAAATGTATCAATTTCCATTGATATTGAAAAAGAAGGTCTGCCCGGTTTTCTTTTAAGAGCTTCAAGCTTCATTTTGTAAGCATAAGCTTTTTCACTTGGCAGTAATTCCTCACGCTGAATGTTACTGTCTACCATTATGATGGTTGCTTCATCATCGGTTAAGTTCTGAACAAGAACAGGCATTTCTTTTATTCCTGCCAACTCGCAAGCGTGTTTCCGTCTGTGTCCTGATATAAGCTCGTATTCACCGTTAGCTGCTTCTCTGACAAGAGCGGGTGAAAGTACACCGTTTTCCTTTATGCTGTCAACAAGCTCCTGCATATTTTCGTCATCAAGCACCTTGAAAGGGTGATTTTTGAACGTATGGAGCTTTTCCAATGGAACATTTATTACCGATGTATCACTGCCCAATAAGCTGTCAAAATTGTTTAATTTGATTTTGGATGCAACATTCATTAAATCACCTCATTTCAATAAACTCTTGCCGAAGAACCGCTTGGAGTGTAACCAAGTTCCGTTAAATCAAGCTTGCCATCATTATATAATTTAAGCAGTATTGCCTGTGCTTGAGTCTTAGTATAATTACAGCGTAAGGTAGTAACCCTGTCGCCTTTGTAATAAAACTCTATACCGTATCTTTCTGTGTGTACTACCTCTGTTTTAAACAGCTTTTTTTCTTCTCTGAGCATTTGAAATATGTTTGCTTCAGTTACCTCATATACACTGTTGCCATCAAATAATAACATTTTAAAATCCCCCTTATTTATCTATTTCGGTTACAAAACCTTTATAAGCTTCTGCAATTTTACTTTTAGCAGCATATTCATATATGCTTTTTCCGTCAGTAGTGCTTTCCTCCTGCTTAACACTACGGGGGATTATATGTTCAAAAATTTTAATGGAGTTACCGTATTCCTTACGCAACAGGGCTATAACCTCTTTTGCGTAATTGGTGCGGTTATCAACCATTGTGATTAAAATACCCTCAAAATCAAGCTTGCTGTTAAGCTGCCTCTTTACCTTGCCAATGGTACGTATTAAATCCTGTAACCCTTTAATGGGCAGATAAGATGCTTGTACGGGTATAAGTACAGTATCGGCACAGGTAAGAGCGTTTACTGTGAGCATACCCAAGTTTGGAGAGCAGTCAATGATGATATAATCATAATCTTCCTTTATTTCGTTAAGGTATTGCTTTAAAACTGTTTCTCTGCCGATAACATTTACAAGTTGTACTTCCAAAGAAGAAAGAGTTATATTGGCAGGAATAAGGTCAACTTGCTCCTTGTGATGAAGTATGCAGTTGTGCACTGGAGCTTCGTTGATTACATCTGCAAAAATGTTTGAAAGAGTGTAGTCAAGCATATCGGGTTCTGAAAATCCCATTGCTGCCGTCAGACTTCCCTGTGCATCCGCATCTATTAAAAGGACTTTTTTGCCTTTTCTCGATAAGCCGATACCTGTATTGAGGGCGGTGGTAGTCTTGCCGACGCCGCCTTTTTGATTAGCGATTGCTATTATCTTACTCATACTAATCCTCCTTAAAATGTTGCTCAATTTGAGCAGAATTTCATTTTTTTATTTTTCCTATGTCTATCATACTATATAAACAGTTATATAGCAAGTCTTTTTAAAAAAAATAATATACAAATTTTTTAATATGGTTAAGATGATATTTTGTTAAATATGCTGTATAGTCGGCTTGACAGGTTTATGGTATAATAAATAACAAATTAGTGTTTGGTGGTGAAATTTATGGCTTCCCATTCATCCTCTCCTGAAGCAAGAAGCAGGGCAATGACAAAATATCTTAAAGCCAATTATGACAGAATTGAAATTAAGTATACAAAGACTTCCGGTATGAAGCAGGTCATTACGGAGCACGCTGCCAAAAATAATGAAAGCGTACAGGCTTTCATTCAACGTGCAATTAAACAGGCAATAGAAAATGACAACAAAAAAACGCAGTGAAATTTACGCTGCGTTTTTTCTGTATAACAAAAGCACAGTAATTTACAATCTACTGTGCTTTTTATAGGTCTTGATTTATTTCATTGCCTTTATGTAATTTAGTTTGCTTTGATATATTGTTTATTTCATCGGCTTTAACGGTTGCTCTATTCAACAGGCTGTTTAAGCTTTCCCGTTTGTGAATTTTTTCAATATCAGCAGGTGGTTTTAAATCAACATCTATGGTGTTATCAGGATTTTTAATTGCTTCTGTTAAATCGTACTCATATCCGACATCTGTTACATCAAATTTATTGACACAATCTTTAAGCCAGGGAAATTCTTTTGACAGTGATTGTGCAATTTTTGTGGCATCATATATATCCAAGCCTTTGATAGATACATACCCCGAACCTTGTCTATGTTCAAAACCATTGGCTTTAAAAAACTTATTTATCTTTCTGTAAGCGCTTTTATAACCAAATGGATTTTTACTTGGATAAAATTCCTTGAGCTTTTCGGTAATCAAATCAAAGTAAATTGCTTTTCTTCTTAAATCACTCATACGGCAATACTCTTTCTATCAGGATAGTTTTTGGCGATTATATCTATTACATCAAAATCTTGCTCTGACTTGCCGTTATAGGTGTTAATAAATAACCATTTTGTAACATACCTCATAAACCATTCCTGTTTTTCAAGATGAAATACACAAATAAAAATATTGCTTAAATCATTTTTTGCTCCAGTATCGGTATAAATTACCGTGCCTTCGGCATTTTTATCTTTTGCCAATCCCTTACTTGCAAATAAACAATCAATGTATTCATATATATCCCGTAAATTATAATGTCTTTCCTGCAAGATTTTATTATCATCTAAAGCAATTTCCAGCTTTAACATATTGCCACCTCAATTCTTATCTTTTCTACAAGTTTAATAATCATATATGTTTTTTACATATTTATTATAACCCAAACACAAAAACAAATCAACAAATATTTAAAACTGGGAGGTCTGCCGTAACAGACCTCTCAATTATCGGTTTTCCGCCTGTTTCATTGCCGTATCCACGAATTGCTTATAGGCTTCATCGGACAGCTGATTGTCCCGATGCAGCTTCAGCATTGAAAACCAGTCGGTAAAAAACGCTGCCAAATCGGGATTACGAAAGTGTATAAAAATCTCATCTTTACGTTTGCCAAGAACGATATTGCCCTGCTGCTCCTGCTCAATTGAAAAGGATATTACGTTGTATACAGGCGGTGCAGTTCTCTGTTCCTGCTTCTGTTTTCTTTTTTTAAATATTTTCAACCCGCATATCCTCCGTAACATAGTAGCCAAGCTCTGTCAGCCTTTTGGATATTTCCCGTATCATCTGTTTCTTTTTGGCATAATCCTTAAACCTGAATTTAATATACAGTTCTCTTATATCCTCTATATCGCTGTTTAAAAACTGTTTTTCCAACTCTTCATAATCATCGGTATCAACCGCTTGCTTTACAATGCGGTTCAGCCTGCCTATCTGATAAATGGTTTGCTCCGTATAAGGAAACTCCCGTGCCACAAAGTTAAACAGCAGCAGGGATAGCAAATTGCAGCCATTCATAAACTCCTGACAAAGCTCTGCAACGCTTACTTTAATGTTATCGTCGTCAATCCTACTGAATGGATTGACAAAAGTTAAGTTTTTCATTGTAACCTCCTTACAGACTAAGGTCATTTGAATTTGATTTTGCTTTAGGCTGCTGCTCTGCCTTTGGAAGCTGCTCATTTATATCATAGCGTTTGGGAATAATTTTATCGGTAATTTTTGCGACCGCATTCTGTGCTTCAACGTCACCAAGGTCTGCTGCCCTTTGGTAATATTCCATTGCTTTACGAAAATCCTGAGGTGTTCCCTGTCCCGAAAGATAACATTCAGCGGTACGCTTAAGTGCCGTAGGATTACCGTTTTCCGCTGCCTGACTGTAAAGGTTAAAGGCTTTTTTTGCATTTGCACGTACTCCGTTGCCTATGGAATAGCAATCAGCAAGATTTATTTTTGCCAAATCATCTCCCTTTGATATTGCTGCCTCGAAGCACTTTATTGCCTTTTTTACATTTTCTTCCGTACCGTCACCGTCAAGATAGCAGCAGCCCAGGTTATTAAGTGCAACAGCGTCCTCCTTTTCCGCTGCCTGACTGTAAAGGTTAAATATCCTTTCCTTATCGGCACTGTTGCCTTGCTCCAAAGCAATTGCAAGATTACGCTGTGCTTCGGCATAGTCCATATCGGCTGCTTTCTGAAAATTTGCAACAGCCAGATCAACATCATCCTTGAGATAATATATGACTCCAAGCTCATTTGCTGCCATAGGGTCGGTATCCGCTTTTGCCGTCAGGTAGGATATTATTGTATCCTCTTTTCCGTCACCGTCAATATCTGCCTTTTTTTCAGTAATTACAATTTCCGACCGTGCAGGACGTTGAAGTTCTTCATATAATTCTTCTGTATCAATACCCGTATCGTGCATAACCTCTTTGTAACGGATGCTTAGTTTTTGGTTCGCTTCCATAATAGCGTTGGCAATATTTTCGTTTCGTTTTTCTATATCTTTGCCTAACTGCTCAAAATCCGTATAATTTTCGGGGTTGATAACCTCATCAAATTTAATATTTTCAATTAAATCAGCCATTTTGTACCTCCTTAGGTTCTGTTTTTGTTTTTATATTATCGGTTACTTGAGCGTTTCCCTGAAACAGCTCCACAACCTCGTCTATGGTAAGGTTGTTATCCTGCATAAGTGTGCCTACGAGCTTTGCCTCGCATTTTTCTTTTTTGTTTTTAAGGCTTTCAAGCTCCTGTTCCTTTTTAATGATTTTACTGTCAATAACCTTAATATCGTTCAAAATTTTGTCCGCTGCCATAAAACACCATCCTTATATATTCAATTAAATGGTAAATCATCGTCATCATCGTTATATTCGGGCAAACCGTTTTTTTCTTCCATAGGCAGGCTCTGACCTTTGCTTTCGCAAAAATCAAAATCTTCGATAATAACGTCGGTGGTATACCTTTTGTTCCCCTGTTGGTCGGTATAGCTGCCTGTCTGTAATCTGCCGGCAATACCGATTTTATTACCTTTTTGGAAATGCTGACTGATTACCTCTGCCCGTTTGCCAAAACATATGCAGCGGAAAAAGTCAGCTGAGGGCTCATCTTTAGCTCTGTCTTTATGATAGGGTCTTTCTACGGCAAGTGAAATCTGACAGATTGCCAAAGGCTCGGCAGCTTGGGTATATCTGACCTCAGGTTCTCTTGCAAGTCTGCCGATAAGTGTTACTCTGTTCATAGTAATTCCTCCTATTGTAAAAAATAAAATTATGCTCAAATTGAGCAGGTTTTTTGTGTTTTATTCTTCGGGATATTTTAAAAATGCTTCAGGAGCGAAGTAAATAAATTTAAAGCTTTCATCGTAACCTATGTACTCAAGATGTATATGGTTTTCATCGTTTAAGCAATCCGTGCCGTTCTGAGTATAAGTGCCGGAGTCACCTGCATAGCCTATTAAATCACCTGCATTGACATAGGGATATAGCATTTGACCGTCTATAATGGGATTGTTTATAACAGTGGCTGCTGCCATTGTTATTTTAGCTATTTTAGTGCTTTGGTTTATAGCGTTGGGTTTAGTTGTATATACACGTATTTCAATGCCGCCATCATCTAAGGTATATGTTTCAGCCCACCCCGACAGGGGAGAATATATTGCGTCACCCGAAGAACACTTTAAGTCAATTCCGCTGTGCATAAGCATACCGCCGTCATTCGGATTAATATGATAACCGTAACGTCCGACAATATTATAATCCTCGTGGAGAGGATATTGGAGGGTGGCATTTGCCGCATTTCCGTAAATACAGGTATATTTGTATTTTTCCTTCTCTTCCTGAGTAAGGGGCAATATGTTGTTGTCCACAAGATAATCAACGCTGTACTGCCTGTAAAAGTAATAATGATGAGTTACACTGTGTCCCACACTGGGAACATAGGTATATGTTTCCGTTGTAACACTGTGAGTAAGATTATGTAAATCTCTTGCATATCCCTTAAGTACAGCCTCGCCTATAGCACCTACAATAGTCTGATACCAAGCAAGATTTCCGTATTTAACCTGTAAATACGATAATGCCGATATATAATCCTGTGTACTGTATCTTTTAAGCTCATCTGCCATAATATCATAATATCCTACAGATACGTACCCACGTATATTTGTCGGTTTACCATTTTCGTCAAACTCGTAGGAAGCTTCTGTATCTGATTTATTGTAAGCATAGTAATAATAATACCTGTCATTTTCGGCAGCATCAGCCTGTTCCCTGGTTTTGGTATTGTTTCTTACAGAACGCTGCATTTCAAAATCCATCTGTGATATATACTGTATAAGGTTGGTTGTATCAATTGGATTGCTTGTTTGCCAGGTAAAGGATGCAAATATGGCACCAATAAGACAGCCTACAAAAAGTATTAATATCAGAGATGATAAGGCAACAGCCATAAATGCAGCAATAACCGCTTTAACCTGTTTAAGAGCTGCCTCCTTAATTGCATCGGCTTTGTTTTTTGCCTTAAGGGCTGCAAATTTACGCTTTTGTTTAAAATTCATTTTTCTTATTATTTTTATAAAGCGTTCAGTGTTTTTTATGTTTTGGGGCACAGCTTTTACATTGTTTACAATACCCTTGCCAACATATACGCTACCTTTGGCGGCATTTGTTAAAGCAGCAGTTGTAGCATTAACATTTCTTTCCGTTTCCACAACAGTAAATAAAGCATTTACCCCATTTGCTTCAGGTGTATCGGTTAAATCAGCCGAACCATTTCTGACAAGAGTATATAAGGACTGCTGTCCTTTGTTATATATATGGTCGGCAGTGTTTTGAAGAAGCTTACTGATGCCTGTAGAAAACTGGCTTTGTATAGAAGATACATTCTTTTGGACAGCCTTGCTGCTCCCTGTTTTTCTGCGCTCCTGCTTCTGTGCGGTTCTTATACTGCCTCGTTGCTGTTCCACAACTGTATATGCGGCAATTCTTACCGCTCTGTTTATGCGTGGACTGCGTTTGTGTACATATACATTTGCGGAAACTGAAGAAGATGTATCGTATACATTGTTTGCAGAAACCTGCGGCTGATAAGTCTGACGGTAAGTTATATTTTCCATCCCACTCGTATTTGTTGTATCAACTGTATTGCTTGTACTGTTTGTGCTGCCGACTATATCATCAAAATACTTTTTTTTGACAATATTCCTGTATCTGTCTTTATTCTGCTGCACGGTAGGCAATTCTGCTATGAGAAGTACGGATTTTGACAAAAGCTTTTTACTGTCAGCTTTTGAAAAGCTGCTTTGCAATTCTGCCACACCTGAAGTGCTATGCTCAAGATTTACTTGTTTATCAGATATTACTGCTTGTGTGTGTTGCTCATTAATGCTGATTAGGGGATTTTTGTCAGACCTGCTCCTTTGCTGCCTTTGCCAATGTTTTTTTAATCTTTTTGCATAATCAGACTTAAGGGACTTTTGCGTGTTCTCCCTTTTGTCATATATGACAGAGCTTTGAACAAGACCTGATAAACTACTGTCTGATGATACAATATCATTATTTCTGCTGTCGGCAGTATATAATGATGAAGCTTCGGAAAGTGACTGATTATATTCTCCCTTAGGCTGTAAGGGAGGGGTATACTCAGGAGTTTCATTCCCACTTTTCAAATCCTGCTCAATTTGAGCATAATTTTCTTTTTTAACAGATTTCTTGTAAAGCCTGTTAAGTTTACCATCATTTTTCCGTGCGTCGGCGTCCGTTTTAGTATCCTCGTTGCTACTTAAATTATCATAGCTTACGGTGTGAGAGTGGTCGGATATACCGATGCAAATATCTTCCTCATCTTCTTTTTCAAGCAAGTCTTTCAGACTGTTGTCAGCTGACACCATATCATTTTTTGATAAATGCTTACTGTTTTTTTCACTTTGATTATCATATTTTTTAATAATAATCACTCCTTATTGACTGATACTTCATCGGGTTTGGTGGTCATCATCTTATACAGCTTTGTGTCTTTTGGAAATCGGTCCGTAAACTGTATTACCGATTTACCTGCCACAAGCAAGCCTGAACCTTCATTTGCATTTGTAACTGCACCTATTTGTTCGGGTGACAGCTTAAGCAAATCAGCTAAAACCTCTGCATCGGCAGGATGCTGATTTAACATAAGTACAAATTCGGAGTTTTTTAATATATTTTTTGCCGTATCGTTTTCCAAAAGGTCAGATACATTTTGTGTAATGCCCGTACAGATACCACCATATTTTCTTGCTCGTTTCCAAAGACTTGCCATAAATTCCGCCGAAAAAGTATTGTTAAACAGTAAATGAGCCTCGTCAACAACAATCCAAGTTTTTTTACCCGTAATTCTGTTTGCGGTTATTTTGTTCCATATCTGGCTGAGAATAACAAGCATACCAAGAGGCTGCAACTGTTCTTCAAGCTCATTAATGTTAAAAACAACAAAATTGTTTTTTATATCAATATTACTTTGATGGGCAAATAAGTTGTAAGAGCCTGTGGTATAAAGTCCGAGGACTTTTAAAAGATTATTTTTTTCAGCCTGAAGCTCAGGTGCGTCTACGGAAGATAGCTCATTGTAAAAATCAACGAGGGTTGGCATTCCATTTTTGGGATTTTTTAAATATTTCTTATAAACCTGTGTAAGGGTACGGTCTACCAGTGTACGCTCTGCACCCGTTAAACCCGAACCACTCTCTTTTGTAATTATTACGTCAAAAAGAGAAAAAACAAAGTTTATTTTATCCTTTAATGGATTGTTTTTATCGTCTGCATAGCTTATATTGATGTCAAGAGGATTGAAATATGTTTTTGTATCCGCACTTATTTTAATAACCTCTCCTCCAAGAGCTTTGCAAAGTATACCGTATTCATTTTCGGGGTCGATAACGATAATTTCCACATTACCCGATTTAAGCCTTGTATCAACCAATTCACGCTTGATGGCAAAAGTCTTTCCTCCTCCAGGTGTTCCAAGAACAAAGCCTGCAGGATTTTTCAAGGACAGACGGTTAAAAAATATCATATTATGCGATACAGAGTTTAACCCGTAATACTTTCCGTTGCTGTCAAAAAGCTCTTGCGTGGTAAATGGCATCAATGCACCCTGTGATGCTGATATTTGGGTTCTGCTTATCTTGATGTTGCACTTACCTAAGGGCAGTGCAGCGTTAAGCCCTGCCTCCTGCTCATAGGCTATTGGTCGTAATTCACAGGAATTTGTTCTTGCAACAGCCTTAAGCTTTTCTACATTATCCTTAAGCTTTTGTTTGGTTTTTGCCGAAGTGAAAACAATAACGGTACTTTTGAACATACGTTGATTATTTTTCTGTAAATTATCAAGTAGTTCTTTGCCTCCCTCCATATAATGTTTCAAGCTTTGATTAACAAGGTCAGGGTCTACCATCTGCTGCATCAGCTTCTGCTGCTGATTAACCTTGTCCTGCTCCATAAAAGCCAGTTTACGCTGCACAAGCTCCAAAGCTGCTGCATTATCCATAGCTCTTGTATGTATGCTTATGGACATATTGCAGGGGACATCAGTTAAGTCCTTGATTAGCTTGTCGTAAAGGTCTGAGGGATAGCTTGTTATTACCATTGCCTGTCCGTAATAGTCCCCAAACTCAAACATAACCTGTTTTTCGCCTATCGGTGCAAAATCAAAAGCATATGGAGCTATAAAATCCTTTGTGGTAAGTCCTGTTCCGAGGAGCATATCATAATCAAACTTCAATGGCTCATTTGGATTTAATATGCTGTTTATGTAGTCAAGCCGTTGTACACCATTCAAAGCGTCTACATAGCAGCCAAGAGTTTTAAAAAGGTTTGTTACATCTGTTTCAAGCCTCATTAAAATGGGTCTGGCTTCCTTGTAGTTTTCAGCCTCAATTCCAAAGGTAATATATTTTTCCTTGATTATTGAGTTTTGTCCTTGCAGAGCTTTACTCATAAGCATATTATTGTATTCGTTTCGGTATTCATTAAGTCCATCTTCCTTTAAGGGCAGCAGCATTGATTTTTTAAAATCCTCAGCGTCAATTCTGCGGTTATTTATACTAAGCTGCACATTAACATTACTGTCAAAATAATTAAGTATTTCACAGTATTTTTCAAAGATTGCTATCATCTGCTCTGATTGGGCGGAAAAATAGTTTATGTCCGAAAACTTAAGAGTCTTTGAAAAAAAGTTATCTGAAACCTTACATATACCATCAGAGTACATAAGCTTATAGCCTATGGTCTGTTGTGCTGTTTTTGGTGCAGCTTCCTTGGCAAGCTGTTTCTTTTGCTTGGCATTCTGTCTGGCTGCTTCCTCCTCCTGCCTCTTTAATATAGCTAAGCGTTTTTTTTCGTGCTCTTTTATAGCCTTTCTCTGGGCTTTGGATAGGGAAAGGCACGTCATATTCTCGTTCTCTGCTATCTGCTTTTCTTTTTCTTTTTTTCTTTTTAACAACCTTTTTTTCATCTCCTTTATTCTGCTCAATTTGAGCAACATTAATTTCTTGGCGCAAGTCCATCAGATCCACAATTTCCTCAGGTACGGGATTGTTGGATACCTCTGTTTCATACGGGCGTTTGTTTTTGCCAAAAATTGCCCTTAATCTTATGCCTACAAGATATTCAAAGGTGTATCCTTCTCTGCTTTTAATAAAGCCCATACAAAAACCAGGGACGGCAGCAAGCATTGTTGCATAGGTTGCCAAATCATTATTTATATTTTTTAGAAGTAGAAAAGTTACAGCTCCACATATAAGGGAAAGACTGCCCCAAGCAAGCTGACGTAATGATAAACCTAATATAATACGCTCTTTGTAGTCCTCTATTTCAATAGGAACCTTGACTTTTAGATTTGCCATAATATCCCCCTATATTACATGTAACATTGATTTGGATATTTTGCCGGCAGAAAATACCGTAACAACCAAAACGGACAGATACAAAAGATTAAGTACCATTTGCTGTGCAAAAACCAAAAAAGTTGCATCAGCAGGAAGTGCTGCGAATTTACCCGTAATGAATTTACTGTATAACATAAAGGTTGCCATTATAATTACACCTGTAAGACAAACTGAAGTAAATAGCTTTATAAAATTTATTGCCGTTTGACGGAACTCCTGTGAAGGTAAGGTTGCAAGTGGAATTGGTGCAAACATTAATAGCAACCATAACTCAAACATCCTAAATATCATAGCTACGGATACCAATGATTTAAAAAGATTAAAAATCAACCATTCAAGTACAACAATAGTGCAGGCAAGAGCTTTTTCAACCAAACCTAAAGAATCAATTGCAGCTTTTGCTGCGGACATATCACCCGAAAGGCTGCCTGGAGCTGATGCCGATATAACCGCATTGGTAGCCATATTCGCTGAGATTTGTTGTATGCCATCTAATATTATAGATAAACGGCAATACAAAAAAGTAACAATTGCCCATTTAATCAGTATGTTTGCAGGCAGCTTAATACCCATAATGCCCGAATTATCTCCTCCGTTACGCTGCAAAATTGCAATAAGCTCCATAAGCATAAAAATTGTCAATAAAGCTGCACCCGCTCCGAAAGATACATCCTTCATAAATTTTATAACAACGTTGTTGTAGATGTCGCTGTTATACTGGGACGCCGTCTGAGTAATCGTGCCAATGTATGTGTTGTCAAAACTAAAATTTCCAAGGTCGTCTATCATTGCATCAATCATTTTTCAGCCTCCTTTAAAAGAGGAGCTGATATGCCTCAGCTCCTCAGAGTAATAAAAAAATTAACCGATAATCTGTGCAATAAGTACCGCCATTTCAGCTCTGCTGATATTATCCTGTGGGCGGAGTGTCGCTGTGCCGTTATCGCCGTTTACAATACCTGTTTCCACAAGTGCTGCTGCATAAGGCTTTGCCCATTCTGCAACATTGCTGCCGTCAACAAACTTGTCAAGTACAGTTACATCTGCATTTGCAACATCAGCACCTGTCAGCTTTGCTACAATTACAAACATTTCTTCACGGCTCAGAGTCTTTTCAGGTTTGAATGTTCCATCACCATAACCAATCATACTGTCGTTTTTGGTTGTAAGTGCAATATAATTAGCATAATAGCTCATTGCAGGAACATCACTGAAGTCAAGGCTTGCTGTGCCTGAGTAATTCATCATCTTTGAAATGACAATTGCAAAATCGCCTCTCTTTGTGGAGCGTGATGGACGATAGGTATTGTCGGCATAGCCGTTTAAGATACCCTTGCGAGCAAGGTTGTTGATATAATCCCTTGCATAGCTGCCACTGATGTCAATAAACATATCCCCATCATTGTATACAGGAACATTCACATCGCCATTGGATGTATCAGAGTTGTCCGACGATCCGTTGTTATCGTTATCATCTTTCTTGCTTGTGCTGCCAAACTGTGCCTTGTCCGAAGCTTCGCCCGAACCTGTGGCTGGTCTGCGGGCAGAAGAGCTGCCACCGCCACCGTTAGAAGGACGCTTTGTTGTGGTTTCTGTTGTACTCTGGGTTGTGGTTTCTGTTGTACTCTCATATGTGCTTTCAGACGTACTTTCCGTCGTACTCTCGGTCGTACTCTCAGATGTACTTTCCGTTGTACTTTCAGATGTACTCTCTGATGTGCTTTCTGATGTACTTGCCGATACAACAACAGGCTGTACTGCTGTAAAATTATCAAAAACAATCTCAACGCCGGTCTGTCCCTCGGTTAAAGGATCTTTGCTGTAATCATAATCTGTAACAACCGTTGTTTCGCCGTTGTCATACTCGCCTATAACTACCATTCCAGTTTTATCAAAATTATCCCCATCTGTATAATTTGTCTTATCAGGTGGTGTTGTAATTTTAATACCTGTCAAGGATTTAGAAATAACAGTAACTAACTGTTGTGCAGTAAATTCCTTGTAGCTTACTGTTACTGCTGTGTCACCAAGCACAAGCTTGTCGGGAGTAGTGGTGTAGTCTGTTACAACCTCAGTATCGTCATTATCGTAAATACCTGTTACCTCCATACCGGTACGATCAAAAGCTGTATTTTCGATATAGGTGGTTTTGTCAGGCTCTTTTGTTATCTCAATGCCGATAAGCTGTTTTGCTGTTACTGTAATTGCCTGCTCGGCAGTAAATCCATTGTGACTTACTTCAACGGCTGCCTGTCCGAGTGTCAGCTTGTCGGTTGGTACAGTGTAGTCACTGACTTCCTCAACATCGCCGTTATCATAATCGGCTACAACAACCATTCCTGTCTTGTCAAATACATTACCCTCAATGTAGTCAACCTTATCAGGTGCTACCGTAATTCTGATGCCTGTCATTGTCTTTTCAGCTACAGTAATGGGCTGCTCAGCAATAAATCCGTTATGACTTACTTCAACGGCTGTCTGTCCGAGTGTCAGCTTGTCGGTTGGTACAGTGTAGTCACTGACTTCCTCAACATCGCCGTTATCATAATCGGCTACAACAACCATTCCTGTCTTGTCAAATACATTACCCTCAATGTAGTCAACCTTGTCAGGTGCTACTGTAATTCTGATGCCTGTCATCTGCTTCTGAGCAACTGTAATTGGCTGCTGTGCCGTAAATCCATTGTGACTTACTTCAACGGCTGCCTGTCCGAGTGTCAGCTTGTCGGTTGGTACAGTGTAGTCACTGACTTCCTCAACA
>CALIRN010000230.1 GCA_938042265.1 uncultured Eubacteriaceae bacterium | reverse complement strand
TGACTCTTGCCATAAGCTCCCTGCTGCCAAATGGTTTTGTAACATAATCATCGGCACCCATTTCAAGCCCCAGCACCTTATCCACCTCGTCAGCTCTCGCCGTAAGCATAATAATCGGCATATTGCTTTTTTCCCTTATTTTACGGCACACCTCATAGCCATCCATTTTCGGCATCATAATATCAAGCAGAACAAGATCTGGCTTTTCCTCCATGGCAAGCTCATAGCCCTGTTCACCGTCAGCGGCAGTTATAACCTGATACCCCTCCTTTTTAAGATTGTAGGAAATTATATTTACAATACTTGCCTCATCGTCCACAACCAGCACTTTATAATCCATATTAACACGCCTCCCTTTTGTTTAAAATTTAATTTTATTATAATACCAAAAGCAACCCATTGCAAATGTTTATTATCCCTGACATACGGATTTAATATACTTGTAACATAAAACACCCTACAATAAAAAAGCGGCATAAATACTATGCCGCCCTAATATATTCAACTGTTCAAAATTTTGTCACCTATGGTTTTAAATAAAATACACAGGCAGTTAATTGCCATATCAGACCATTTTACATATTTTCCCTTTGTATATGCAGCAACCAGATGCGTAATTTCTCCCTTCTCCTTTATGGAATACACAAATAGCGAAAAATACTCCTTTTTGCATACGTATTCATAAAACTCAGGATATGGAACCTTTAAATTAAGACTCTCACCATACGTAAACACATTGCTTTCCCTGAAAACAGGCTTAAAGCTATTAAAATAATTGCAGATATTATCATCTTCATTTTCATCTATAGGCTCTGCTGAATATATGGCCTTACCGGTAGATAAATCATAAACCGCAACCTCATCCAGCCCAAAATAAGCAAGCATATCCTTTAATACGGAGTTTATTATACTTCTTTTCCAATCGTTCAGTCTTGATACGGCATCGGTTACAAACTCAAGCCTCTGGTTATCTGAAACAGTACGCTCCATTTTAATTGAGTTATCTGTAGCCTTAATTTCCTCAAGGCTTCCGTGCATTTCCTTAACATATACAATAAAACGGTTGCGTCCTTTTGTTTTGGCACAATACAGACATCTGTCCGCCAGCTTAAAGAGGTCGTCATAATTGTCCGCATCCTTGGGATAGCTTGCACATCCTATTGAAGTTGTAAGCTTAATTCCTCCCAATCTACCCTTATAAGCCCACTCAATCTGGGCACGGATTGAACGCAGAATAGGTCTTAAGTCGTCAAGCTCGCTGCCTATGCCCTTTAATACAATAAAAAATTCGTCTCCGCCCACACGTCCTACATAGCCCTTTCTGCCTACAATATCCTTGATGATGCGTGCAGCATTAAGGATAACTTCATCGCCAAACATATGGCCGTATGTATCATTTACCTCCTTAAAATGATCCAGGTCAAGCATAACATAATTTATAACATCATTGGTATTGGATAAAGCATCTGTAGCTATCTCCCTTATTGCAGCTTTGTTATAGAGCCCTGTCAGAGGATCAAGGTTTGAACGATTGTTATAAATCATATCCGTACTGACACTGTTTGTCTCTTC
>CALIRN010000229.1 GCA_938042265.1 uncultured Eubacteriaceae bacterium | reverse complement strand
CGGGTGCTAATCACCACTTTGACCAAGCGGATGGCTGAGGATCTGTCCAAGTACCTGGAGAATCAAGGCATTCGGGTAAGGTACCTCCACTCCGACATCGATAACTTCGAGCGACTGGAAATCATCCGGGACCTGCGCCTGGGCAAATTCGATGTTCTGGTAGGCATCAACCTCCTCCGGGAAGGATTGGATCTTCCGGAGGTTTCATTGGTGGCCATCCTGGATGCGGATAAAGAGGGTTTTTTGCGTTCCGAAACCTCTCTTATACAAACCATAGGAAGGGCGGCACGCAACGCTGATGGTCATGTGGTTATGTATGCTGACGTCATGACCGACTCAATGCGCAATGCCATTACGGAAACCAACCGCCGCCGCAATATACAGGAGCAGTATAATGAGGAGCACGGTATAGTACCAAAAACAATTATCAAAAAGGTCTATGATATTATAAGAGCTACCGAAACGGTAGAGGGCAAAAAATACAAAAACCTTGATAAGGACCCAGAATCCATGAGCCGTGACGAGCTTTTAAAAGCAATTACACAGCTTGAAAAGAAAATGCGTCAGGCTGCCTCGGAGCTTCAGTTTGAGGCTGCTGCACAGCTTAGGGATGAAATTATAGAACTTAAGAAATTATCTTTAATTTAAAAGGTTAGATGAAATGGAAAATGATAAAATTATTATAAGAGGCGCAAAGGAAAATAATTTAAAAAATGTAAGCCTTGAAATACCCCGTGACAGGCTTGTTGTATTTACGGGAGTAAGCGGTTCGGGCAAATCAAGCCTTGCCTTTGACACCATATATGCAGAGGGTCAGCGCCGCTATGTGGAGAGCCTTTCCTCCTACGCACGTATGTTTTTGGGACAAATGGAAAAGCCTGATGTTGAAAGCATTGACGGTCTTTCTCCCGCTATCTCCATTGACCAGAAAACAACAAATAACAACCCCCGTTCCACCGTAGGTACGGTTACGGAAATATATGATTATTTAAGGTTGCTTTTTGCACGTATCGGTATACCCCACTGTCCAAAGTGCGGCAAGGAAATACAAAAGCAGACCATTGACCAGATTGTTGATAAAATACTGGAAATGCCTCAGGGTACCAAAATTCAGCTTTTAGCACCTGTTGTTAGAGGCAGAAAGGGTGAGCACGTAAAGCTTTTGGAGGACGCAAAGCGCAGCGGCTATGTACGTGTGCGTATTGACGGTAATTTGTATGACTTAAGTGAGGAAATCAAGCTTGACAGAAACAAAAAGCACACTATTGAAATTATAGTGGACAGGCTTGTTATCAAGCCTGAAATACAGCAAAGGCTTACGAGCTCCATTGAAACGGTATCCGCGCTTACCGGCGGTCTGCTCACCGTAGATATACTAGGCAGTGAGGAGATAACCTTCAGTCAGAGCTTTGCCTGCCCCGACTGCGGTATAAGCATTGAGGAAATTGAGCCCCGTATGTTTTCCTTTAACAATCCCGGCGGCGCCTGCCCCGATTGTACAGGTATAGGAGTAAAACTGATTTTTGATGAGGCTCTCATAGTACCTAATACGGAGCTGAGTCTTAAAGAGGGTGCCATATGTGTAAACGGCTGGAACTCCATAGGCACTCCCGGCAGTATGAGCAACTCGCTTATCACTGCTCTTGCGGAAAAATATGGCTTTAGTATGGATACCCCCTATAAGGATTTACCTCCTAAAATTACAAAGATGCTTATGTATGGCGATAACGAAATAATTGATGTTGCTTACAACAGCGCAGGCAAGGTAAAATATTATCCCTATCAGTTTGAGGGTATCATAAATAATCTTATGCGCCGCTATAGCGAAACAAACAGCGACTACTCCAAAGAGGAATATGAGCAGTATATGACAAATATCACCTGCCCGACCTGCGGAGGCAAACGCCTTAAGCCGGAGGTGCTTGCAGTTACCATCGGAGGAAAGAGCATATCCGATGTAACTGAAATGTCAGTTAAAAATATAATACGCTTTTTTGATGAGCAGGAGTTTACCCAAAGACAGCTTTCCATCGGTGACGCTATTTTAAGGGAGATTAAAGCAAGGCTTAACTTTCTCTCCTCCGTAGGGCTTGATTAC
>CALIRN010000228.1 GCA_938042265.1 uncultured Eubacteriaceae bacterium | reverse complement strand
AAAATCCCCGAAAGCTTTGAGCTTCTTGACGGTATGCTGACTAACTGATAATTTTAAGGAGGATAAATGATATGGGAAATTTAAGTGTGTTCTTAAAGGGCAATAAGGCGGTAAGACAGAACTATAAGTATGTAGCCTCACAGGCGTTCAAGGACGAGAATGGCAATCCTGTTGAGTGGGAGTTAAGACCTATTACTACAAAGGAACGTGAACGTATTGAGGCGGACTGCACTACGGAAGTGGCTGTGCCGGGCAAACCTTACGCTACAAAGCCAAAAGTAGACTATAATAAGTTTATGAATATGATAATTGCAGCAGCGGTGGTATTTCCTAACCTTAATGACAAAGAGCTGCAGGATAGTTATGGGGTAATGGGTGCAGAAGAGCTTGTTACTGAGCTGTTAGACGATTACAACGAACACTTAAATCTGTTTAGGTACATTAACGATGTAAATGGACTTAGCGAGAGCTTTAAGGAAAAGGTTGATAAGGTAAAAAACTGATTGATGAGGGCGACAGTGAAACATTTTACACTTACTTTGCTGTAAAAGAGTATCATTGGAAGCCCTCTGATTTCCTTGAAATGGATATAAACGAAAAGGCCGCTGTTGTTGCCTTTATTGATTTTCAGCTGGAGGAGGAGAAAAAGGCTGCAAAAAAAGCGCAGCAAAGGACAAAGAAAAAATAATTGCGTTTAATTCCTATATATGGTATTATTAAGAAAAATATGGGAGGAAGTGTAATTATGAAAAGAACTGCAGGTGCAGCTATTAAGGTGATATGTGGTATTGCCATTTTTTTCTTGGTATTGATTGACGCTGTGGCAATACCACTGGTCTTGTTTGGACCTGAAAGAAACCTGATTGTAATACTAATCATATTTGCCATTCTTGTTGTATTGCCCATAATTCTGATAAAAAATGCTTTGGCATACGCAAAGAAATTGGATGGTGGTATTGAGGATAAAACTCATTATGAAAGAACTATAAATGATATTGTACACGTCAGCGGCTTACCTCTTGCTGATGGCATAAAATGTTCTATTGTATATAATGCGGATAGCCTTACAATGAGCGGTGGTGGAAATACTTTTTCACTTAGTTACTCAAATATTACAGGTTTAGATGTAAAGACGAAAAGTGAAATCGAAAAGCATTATGTATCATCTGCAGGTGGTGCTGTTGCTGGAGCTATGCTTTTTGGTCCTGTTGGAGCTATAATCGGTGGCAGAACAAAAAAGGTTACGGATATAAAATCAACCAGTTTTTATATCATTACATATAAGCAAAAAGGTGAGATTAAATACATAGTGTTCGAGGTTAATAACTTGAATATTGCTTATAAAATACGCCAGAGAAATAATGATATACTGGGACATACTCAAAGCAGTAATCAGGTGATTTCACTTGACGAGTGAGGTTTTAGGGCAGTGTAATTTAATATGGTAAGCAAACACCAAAAAACCACCTTGAATCAACAGGGTGGTTTTTTGGTGGAAGAATTTTTAAATTACCTCTTGACTTTTGTGGATACTTATATTACAATATATTTGTGGATACAAAAGCGAGGTGATTTGATGAGCCCACGAACAGGTAGACCTACAAACGAGCCTAAAACTTTAAACACAAGAGTTAGATTATCTGAAGAAGATGTAAAACGTTTAGAGTTTTGTTGCGAAAAAACTGGTTTGAAAAAATCAGAAATAATAAGGCAAGGTATAAAAGAGGTTTACGAACAATTAATAAAATGAAAAAAGCATAATCGGCTTAACTTTGGCGAGCTGACCGAAAATGCTTTATTGGAGAAGAAGTTTCCTTCTATGAAATATAATATCATAGATTGAGGCTTCTTTCAAGTACGAATTTTCAAAACGAAAGGAGTTTTTTTAATGAGCAAAAATATAAAAGCACCTGTTGCAATACCGACACTGGAAAAGGAAATAAATGAAATGGTTAAGAAATTAACTTATGAGCAATTAAATCTTGTGTGGAGGTTCACGTATGCTTGTGCAGAATCAGCCGAACAGGATAGGAAAGCGGCTAAAGCTGAAATAAGGAGGAAAAAATTATGAACGATTTACAGA
>CALIRN010000227.1 GCA_938042265.1 uncultured Eubacteriaceae bacterium | reverse complement strand
GCTGCATCTGCTGCCAAGCGGTGTTTTTCATAAAGACATAACAAATGTTATAGGTAACGGTGTTGCCTTTGATATAAATGCTCTTAAAAATGAAATGTCCGAAATCAATGAGGCGGGCATTGAGTTTAAGCTTGCAATAAGCGATAGAGCGCAAATTTTGCTTAATCACCATATTCTTCTGGATACCTATGAAGAGGAAAGGCTTGCCGACAAAAAGTTTGGCTCAACCAAAAGCGGTATTGCTCCATTCTATTCGGATAAATATGCCAAGGTAGGTATTCAGGTATGGGAACTTTATGAAAAGGACAGGCTTAAGGATAAGCTTAAGGGGATGTATGAAAAGATTAACATTCAGTTTAAGTACCTTTACAATAAGCCGGAGGTTGATTATTTACAGGTTTATGCAACACTTTGTGAATATGCCGAGTTTATAAAGCCCTATGTTACCGATACCTCAAAGCTGTTAAGGGATGCAATTAAGGAGGGTAAAAATATCCTTCTTGAAGGTCAGTTGGGCACATTAAAGGATACGGACCATGGTATTTACCCCTATGTTACCTCATCATCAACTCTTGCCGGCTATGCTGCCGTAGGCGCAGGTATTCCTCCTTATGAAATAAAGGATATTATCGCCATTACAAAGGCATATTCCTCTGCCGTAGGTGAAGGACCTTTTGTAAGTGAGCTTTTCGGCGATGAGGCAGAGGAACTGAGAAAGCGGGGCGGCGACAAGGGAGAGTACGGCGCAAAGACAGGCAGACCAAGACGAGTAGGCTTTTTTGACGCAGTTGCAACACGCTACGGCTGTGAGCTTCAGGGTGCAACCGAGGTTTGTATGACCTGTCTTGATGTACTCAGCTACCTTGATGAAATCAAGGTATGCACAGGTTATGAGGTTGACGGTGTTGTATATACCGACTTTCTTACAACGGCTGATCTTTACAGGGCTAAGCCTGTTTATGAAGTTTTAAAGGGCTGGAACAGCAACATAAGAGGTATTAAAAGCTATGATGAGCTTCCTAAGGAGGCTAAGGCTTATGTTGAGTTTGTTGAAAATCAGCTTGGCGTAAAAATCAGTATGGTAAGTAACGGTCCCGAAAGACACGAAATACTTTACAGATAAAAATGAGAAAAATGCCTTTCAACTTCGAAAGGCATTTTTATTAATGTTTAGTTTAATAAAGGGTATAAAAATGAGCCTAGAGAATAAACTTGCGGAATTTGCCGCAAAGTACAATTTAATATACGGCTGCGGCAGCGCAGAGCCGTTTGATGAGTATAGAGATATTCTGTCAAAGCAGGTACCCTTTGTAAGCTTTGCCCCTGAGGAAAGGATAGACCCCTCTCTTGCTTTAAAGGGGGCAAAAAGCCTTATTGCCTTAGGGCTTTCCTACAACTGCAGATATGGAGAGCCGCAGGGGGAGGAGCTTTGTGCAAGGCTTTCCGAGGGTGCTGTGGGAGAGGACTATCACCTTGTAATGATGAGGCTTTTAGATGAGCTTGCCGGTATTTTATTTGACAATACAGAGGAAAAATATCTTTGCTTCTGCGATACGGGGCCTCTTAGTGATGCACTGGTTGCGCTGCGCTGCGGCTTAGGCTATGCAGGTCTTAATCGTGCTGTAATAAATGACCGCTTCGGCTCAATGTTTTTTATAGGCTATATTATTACAACGGCGCAGCTTCAGCCTGATCCAAAGCCCAAGAGCCGCTGCAGCGGCTGCGGTATATGTATAAAAAACTGTCCATCAGGGGCATTGAAAGCAAACGGAGAGTTTATTTCCGAAAGATGCGTTGCCTATCTTACCCAGAAAAAGGGCATAATACCCGATGAGTTTAAGCCATTTATGGGTACCTACATTTACGGCTGTGATATATGCAGACGTGTATGCCCCCTTACTCCAAGGCAGGCAGAGGCAAAGGGCTGTGCCTATCTCTGGATAAAAGAACTGCTTTCCCTTACAAATAAGGAGTTTAATGCTTTATATGGCAATACTGCAATAGGCTGGAGAGGCAGACGCACCATTGTAAGAAATGCCCTTATCGCTTTGGGAAATATAGGCGATAAAAGAGGGATTGAGCTTATTAAGCCGTTTTTAAACAGTGAAAATGAGGATTTAAGAGATGCCGCAAGGTGGGCGGAGCGAAAAATGAAGTAGGCGCAAATTCAGCAGGAGGTATAAAATGGGATATTGGACAACAAGAGGACTGCGGGGCAGCGTCCTTGAGGAATTAATAAATATGACAAATGAGGTATATAAACAGCGCCATGTGGCAATAATACAGAAGATACCAACTCCCATAACTCCAATTGAGCTGGACAGGGAGCATGGCAATATTTCAAGAGCATTTTTTGATCATGCCTCAACGGTGGACTATATAGGGGCAGTACAGGGTATCCCCATCTGCTTTGATGCTAAGGAAACCGCTGAAACCCGTCTGCCCCTGCAAAATATCCATGCTCATCAGATAGAGTTTATGCAGGAGTATGAACTTAACGGAGGTATTGCCTTTTTGATTGTGTACTTTAAAAAGACAGACGAATATTTTTTGCTGCCTTTTTCTACTCTTAAGGAGTACTGGGATAATGTAAAAAAAGGCGGACGAAAGTCCATACCCTATTCAGCCTTTAACACACAGCTTTTAATACATAACCAAAACGGATATGTTCTTAACTATCTTGATACGCTTAATGTCTATCTATCACAAAAGGAGCAAAATTAAATGTTAAGAAGTACGCTTTTACTGCTGACAGCCCTTTATATTACCACCGGGGATACCTACTGCGTTTATGAACGGATAAACCGTCAGTCGGCCGTCTGTGAAAGCGATACCGTCTATACGGGTATTTATACTGACGGTTCTTATGCAGAGTTGGAGCGTAAAACAGTACCGCAGGATATATATATTACCTATCTTACCCAGGGCAGCCCTTTTCCATCGGATTTTATAACCCTTTGTACAATAAAGGACAGGCTGCCGCTTATCGTATTCAGACCTACGGATTATTCGATCGAATATATTAATGAGCTTGCATCACGGCTCGCTCAATACAATAAACCCATGCTTTTACAGCTTGACGGCTCTTTATCGGATAAATTCAGAGATTTTTTCCGCAGTACCTCTGACACAATCCATTTAAAGGCACCTGAGGTTGCAATGGTATGGGGTATTTCCGACAGCAGGGTCCAAGGTATTTCACAGCTTTATCCCGGAGACAGCTATGTTGACTGGGTAGCGCTTAATATTTTTGAGGGAGCTGATAGAACCGGCATACTGACGGACCCTTACCCACTGTATCATACCCTTTCCTATTTTGAAAAAAGCAAGCCTGTAATGATAAATCTGTCTGTTGCCTCCTATACCGAGGACGGTCATAAATATTTTGCCTATGAGGCGGCAGAGGAAATTAAGCGTATATATTCCATGGCACAGCAAAGTTCAGCAATAAAGGCCGTAAACTATATTTCAAGGACAACCCCCAGGGGAAATGCACAGCTTACCAACTCCGAGGCTGTAATCAGGGCTTTCAGTATAGGCTGCAGAGACTGCGGACATACGGATAATATACGCATACCGATTATTGCCTACCGTTACGGGGACAGCCTTTACTGTGAGCAGGGTATAATCCCAACTGAGGAGGAATACTGCATAATAAATAATAAACGCTGCTATAAAATATCCAATGCAGGCAGATATATTTTTGCTGCTGCAGGATAGATTATCAGTATTCAAAAAGGGGCTGCTTGGTGACAGTCCCTTTTTATATTACGCTGCTTCCTCAAAAAACTGCTTATGCCATATAAGGAACATATAAATTGTCCATATTTTACGGCTGTTATCGCATTTGCCGTTTTTATGGTCGTCAAGATAAGCAATAATTTTGTCGGTATTAAAATACTCCTTAGCGGCATCGCTTTCAAATGCCTCTTTTACTATGTTATAATATTTGTCCTCCTTAAGCCATACACGGGTAGGCACAGGGAAGCCCAGCTTTTTCTTTGATGCAACCTCCTCAGGCAGATGTGACTTTGCCGCCATACGGAAAGCATACTTTGTTGCCTGACGATTTACTCTGTAATCACTTTGTACCTTGCTTGCAACCTTGAATACCTCCTTATCAAGGAAAGGTACTCTTACCTCAAGGGAATTAGCCATACTCATTTTATCAGCCTTAAGAAGAATATCGCCTACCATCCAAAGGTTAAGGTCAATAAACTGCATACGTGTTACATCGTCCTGACCCTTGGTAAAGTCATAATAGGGTTTGGTAATTTCCATGTGGTTATACTTGCCTGTAGGATTTTTAAGGATAGCCTCTCTCTCCTTTTCGGAGAACATTTTGGCATTGCCTATAAAACGCTCCTCCAAATCCATTGAAGCTCTTATTATATAATTTTTACCCTTAAAGGAAAAGGGCAGCAGTCTTACAATGCCTGCAAGTGCTTTGCGTACAAACTTTGGCAGGGCATGCATTATGGCAAGATCCATAGGCTCCTTATAAATATTGTATCCGCCGAAAAACTCATCCGCACCCTCGCCTGAAAGCGCAACCTTAACGTGTTTTGAAGCAAGACGGCTTACAAAGTAAAGGGCTATTGCAGAGGGATCGGCAAGAGGCTCGTCCATATGGTACTGTACCTTTTTAAGGCTGTCCCAGTATTCGTCGGTAGAGATTATTTTGGAATAGTTTTCAATCCCCACTTTTTCGGAAAGGGTTTCAGCATAGCCTATTTCGTTATACTTTTCATAGTCAAAGCCTACAGTAAAGGTTTTGTCACCGTTAAAGGTTGCAGCAACGTAGCTGGAGTCAACACCGCTGGAAAGGAAGGAGCCTACCTCAACATCGCTGACCTTGTGAGCCTCTACGGAGTTTTGCATAACGTCCTCAATTTTTTGTATGGTATCCTGCAGACCTGCCTGCTCAGGCCTAAATTCCGGCTGGAAGTATCTTTTTGTTTCTATTTTACCGTTTTCATAGGTAAGATAATGTCCAGGCATAAGCTTGAATACACCCTTAAAGAAGGTTTCCTCAAGTACGGAGTACTGGAAGGTAAGGTAGTTTTCCAGCGCAACAGGGTTTACCTCCTTTTTAAAATCAGGGTGAGGCAAAAAGCTTTTAATCTCTGAGCCGAAAATAAGGTTGCCGTTGACCTGAGTATAGTAAAAAGGCTTAATTCCAAAAAAATCCCTTGCAGCAAAAAGCCTGTTGTTTTTTAAATCATAAATTACAAAGGCAAACATACCTCTTAAATCGTTCAGCATTTCCTCATGCTTGTCCTCATATAAATGAATAAGGACTTCCGTGTCCGCATGGGTCTTAAAGGTATGCCCGTTTTCAATCAGCTTTTCCCTTATTGACTGATAGTTATAAATTTCACCGTTAAATACTATTACAAGTGAGCCGTCCTCATTGTACATGGGCTGAGAGCCGTCGCTTAAATCGATAATACTGAGCCTGCGAAAGCCGAGGGTAACATTTTCATCAGAATGTACACCTGCACTGTCAGGACCTCTGTGTATAATTTTATTCATCATATCGTTGATGACATCTTCTCTGCCTGTTATATTGCCCGTAAAGCCGCAAAAACCGCACATTTAATCTGCCTCCACTTCATTATTCAATCCATTATAATCTATTTAACCACAAATAACAAAAATATTCAATATAAAATTATGGCTTTTATAAATAATGAAAAGCAAATTTGCATATATTTTATCTGTACAGGAAAAAAACAGTAGTATTATAGCAGGTGATATTTATGGAAGATATGATGAAAATAGCAGAAAGCTTTGGGCTTAAGCCCTCCTGTGTATACAAAACAAAATATTTTTATACAGTAAGATGCGGCAGAACGGAATACCGTATTATACCTACCGCATTGACAGAGGAAAGGCTTAGGGAGCTTTACGATATAAAGGAAAGGATGTTTGGCGCGGGTCTTAAGGTTTGTGACAAGCTGATTTTGACCCCCGATAACAGGCTTATAACAGAGGGTGAGGATGCCTGCTACATAATGACGGAGGCAGTAAAGGGACATAACCCTGAGTTTGAAAACTCTGCCGAGATAAGAGCTACCTTTGCTGCCATAGGCAGTATGCACAGTGTGTTAAGAGAGGTAAGCTGTCGGAGAGAGGATATCCTTAAAGCTTATAAAAAGGGTTGCATAAGGCTTAAGGCAGTAAAAAAGCAGCTGGGCTGTGCAAAGCGACTTACCGATGTGGATATTGATTTTATAAAAAGCTATGGCGATTATTACGATTTGGCTCAAAATGCCGTAAATGTTCTGGAGGGACTGTCCTTTGGAGTAACCTGTCCCATTCATGGTGCAATTAAGGAGGATAATATTTTTGTCAGCCGCGATATTGTGCTGACTGATTGGGAAATGTCACGCCCGGGTCATTTTATGGAGGATGTGGCACAGCTTATAGCAAGATATGTGCGTAAATATGCCTATTCTACCCCAGATTACCTTACCCTTGATGAAATTTTGGAGGAATATACAAGGCAAAATACGGTAAACGATAAGGAGCTTGCCATACTTTATGCTTTGCTTATGTATCCGAAGCGGTATATAAGCATATCCGCAAAATATTACGGCAAAGCCCATAAATTTACACCTGTGGGTGTAAAGCG
>CALIRN010000226.1 GCA_938042265.1 uncultured Eubacteriaceae bacterium | reverse complement strand
TTTCTTACACTGTAATAGTTTTGCAGCGCCTCGGAAAGCTCCAACTCCCTTACAGTAATCTCATCAAGGGTTAAGGCTTTTAAATCAGAGGTGTTAAAGTCATAGAGCTCCTCCGGCTTATCATGGTTTGAGTATACGCTTTTTTTGTTAAGTTCGTCCTCACCTGTAACACCCTGCTCCTGATCATAAAAACTATCAACATCATAATAGCTTTGGTCATGGTCACTGTCGGTAACCGTACCCTTTGAGTTTTTTAGATATTCGTCAATTTCATTAATTTTACGCTCTGCAACTGTGGGATCAAAGTTTTTAAAGTAAATGTAGTACCTTTGCAGATTTTTTGCATAGCGTATTGCCTCGGTCTGAATATTTTCACTGTCATAAAAATAGGAGCGGAACTGCATATCCTTTTCGCAGGAAATAACGGCAGCGCAAGCTACAAGCATAATAGAGGCTGCAAGCAGAAACAGCTTTGAAATAAGTGAAGCAAAGCCATGCTTTGTTTTAAACTTATTTTGAAATTTTGTATCCAATGCCCCACACCACCTTTAAATACATAGGCTCCTTAGGGTTAACCTCAATTTTTTCCCTTATGCGCCTTATGTGAACGGCTACTGTATTTTCGCTGTTAATAAAAGGCTCATTCCAGACCTTTTCATATATTTCTTCAATGGAGAAAATAACATCGGGGTTTTCCATAAGCAACTGTAAAATTTTAAACTCAATAGGGGTAAGCTTAATGCTTTTATCGTTTACCTTAACCTCTTTAGTTTTTTTGTTAAGATAAAGTCCCCTTATTAAAAGCTCATCCTTGTTCTGCTGAAAGCTGCCGAATTTTGTATATCGCCTTAAATTGGATTTAACTCTTGCAATCAGCTCCAAAAAGTTAAAGGGCTTGGTAATATAATCGTCCGCACCGAGATTAAGCCCCAGTATTACATCGCTGTCCTCGCTTTTTGCGGAAAGTACTATAATGGGTATATCCTTTTCCTGTCTTATTTTAAGTATTGCCTGTATGCCATCCATTTTGGGCATCATCAAATCCATAATTATAAGATGAATGTCGGGTACCTCCTCTAATATTTTGAGAGCTTCAACTCCGTCACAGGCTTTATAAACCTTCATCTGTTCATTGGTAAGGTATATATCAATTGCATTTAAAATTTCTTTATCATCGTCTGCTACTAAAATTTTGTATTCCATATTCTCACCTCTTATTAATAATTGTACCTTATTATAGTTAATAAAAACATTCTATTTTTATTAAGTTTTTATTAAAAAACAGGATGATATTTTGGGTAATTTATATGAATAATTTTACAATATGGTTTTAATTATGTAAAGAGATTGGTTTTATTTTGGTTAAATAAAATATAATTTGCTGATGATGAAAAAAAATCACAATAAAGCTGCATAAAATATAGCCGAAAATATATGTAAAATTTGTAAGTAATTTTTGCATGTTAAAAACATTAAACAATAAAACATAAAATTTAACTTGAAATTTGAGTATTATATGCTATAATATGATTGTAAATTGATAATTAATTAACAAATATTGGCTTTAGCGAAAAATCTAAATATTCTACATTTATCAATAGTTTATAATAAATATATTGTTTGAAAATTAGATTAATTGTTGAAACAATGTTAAAAAAATAACATAATAATTATTGATTTACAAAGATAGAAGGTTATTTTGTTTTATGGCAGATTTTTTCAACTTTATTATGAAAGGATGGCTTTGAAATGGAAAATGAATTAAATGCACCGATTATTGACAATGTTGATGCTCTTATGGAAAAGATGAAGGCTATGCGGCAGGCACAGAAAATCTTTTCCGACTATACACAGGAGCAGGTTGACAAAATCTTTTTTGAGGCCGCCATGGCGGCAAATAAGGCTCGTATCCCTCTTGCAAAAATGGCGGTTGAGGAAACGGGTATGGGTGTTGTGGAGGATAAGGTAATTAAAAATCACTTTGCCTCCGAGTATATTTACAATGCCTATAAAAATACCAAAACCTGCGGTATTATTGAGGAGGATAAGGCAGGCGGCATAAAAAAGATTGCCGAGCCTATAGGTCTTATTGCGGCTGTTATTCCTACTACAAACCCTACCTCTACAGCTATATTTAAAACCCTTATTGCACTTAAAACCCGTAATGCAATTATTATAAGTCCTCATCCAAGAGCTAAAAGGAGCACTATTGAGGCAGCCAAAATTGTACTTGAGGCGGCTGTGAAAGCAGGTGCTCCGGAGGGTATTATCGGCTGGATTGATGTTCCTTCGCTGGAGCTTACAAATACAGTTATGAAAAATGCGGATATTATCCTTGCTACCGGCGGTCCCGGTATGGTAAATGCAGCTTATTCCTCAGGTAAGCCGGCACTTGGCGTAGGTGCGGGCAATACGCCTGTTATTATTGACAGTACAGCGGATATTAAGCTTGCGGTAAATTCAATAATTCATTCAAAAACCTTTGACAACGGTATGATTTGTGCTTCCGAGCAGTCAGTTACCGCACTTGCGGATGTATACGATGAGGTTAAGGCAGAGTTTGTTGCAAGAGGCTGTTATATTCTTAACGGCGAGGAGCTTGACAAGGTTAGAAAAACTATCATTATAAACGGCGCGCTTAACTCTAAAATTGTAGGTCAGAAGGCACATACCATTGCAGCACTTGCAGGTGTTGATGTACCCGAAAGTACAAAGATTTTAATAGGTGAGGTTGAGTCTGTTGATATTTCCGAGGAATTTGCTCATGAAAAGCTTTCTCCCGTACTTGCGCTTTATAAGGCGGAAACCTTTGACGAGGCTGTTGCCAAGGCTGAAAGGCTTGTAGCCGACGGCGGATACGGCCATACCTCATCACTTTATATAAATACGGCTGAAACCGAAAAAATGGCTATGCACGCCAATGCTATGAAAACTTGCCGTATTCTTATAAATACTCCTTCCTCACACGGCGGTATAGGCGATCTTTACAACTTCAGATTAACACCATCTCTTACATTGGGCTGCGGTTCATGGGGCGGAAATTCCGTTTCGGAAAATGTTGGCGTTAAGCATCTTATAAATATTAAAACCGTTGCCGAGAGGAGAGAGAATATGCTTTGGTTCAGAGCACCTGAAAAGGTTTACTTTAAGAAGGGCTGTATGAGTACGGCACTTGATGAGTTGGGCAGTGTCATGCACAAAAAGAAAGCTTTTGTTGTTACAGACCAGTTCCTTTACAAAAATGATTATGCAAAGCCTATTTTTGATAAGCTTGATGAAATGGGCATTAAATATACCTGCTTTTACGATGTTGCACCAGACCCAACCCTCGCTTGTGCAAAGGAAGGCGTTGAGCAGATGAGGGCATTTGAGCCTGATGTAATTATTGCGCTGGGCGGTGGCTCTGCAATGGATGCAGGTAAAATAATGTGGGTTATGTATGAGCATCCCGAGGCTGACTTTATGGATATGGCAATGCGTTTCTGTGATATAAGAAAGAGGATTTACACCTTCCCTCACATGGGTGAAAAGGCATATTTTGTTGCCATACCAACATCTTCGGGTACAGGCTCGGAGGTAACACCTTTTGCCGTTATTACCGATGAAAAGACGGGTATCAAGTATCCTCTTGCAGATTATGAGCTTATGCCTGATATGGCTATTGTAGATGCGGATAATATGATGAGTCAGCCAAAGGGACTTACCTCAGCAAGCGGTATTGATGCACTTACTCATGCTTTGGAGGCTTATGCGTCGGTTATGGCAACGGATTACACAGACGGTATAGCACTTAAGGCTATGCAGCTTATCTTTAAGTATCTGCCAAGTGCATACGAAAACGGTGCCAACGATATTAAGGCAAGAGAGGAAATGGCTAATGCTTCCGCTATGGCAGGTATGGCATTTGCAAATGCTTTTCTGGGTGTTTGTCATTCTATGGCACATAAACTGGGCGCATTTCATCACCTGCCACACGGTGTTGCAAATGCTCTGCTTATAACCCTTGTTATGAGATATAATGCTAACCCTGTACCGCCTAAAATGGGTACTTTCCCACAGTATGAATATCCTCATACTCTTGAAAGATATGCAGAGTGCGGACGCTTCTGCGGCTTCTGCGGCAAAGATGATAATGAAACCCTTGACCTGTTTATAAACGGTATAGAGGAGCTTAAGGCTAAGGTAGGCATAAAAAAGACTATCAGAGATTACGGCATAGAGGAGGATAAGTTCCTTGCCACTCTGGATGAAATGGTTGAGCAGGCATTTGACGATCAGTGCACAGGTGCAAATCCAAGGTATCCTCTTATGAGTGAGATTAAGGAGATGTATCTCAAGGCATATTATGGCGAGTAATAAAAGGGGGCTTAATAATGAACATTAATCTTGATGAGGCACAGGTAATTGCAAGACGACAGAATAAGGTAATTTATAAGGTAGATAAGTATGCCGTAAAGCTGTTTGATGAAAGCTTTTCAAAGGCTGATATATTAAATGAGGCGCTTAACCATGCAAGAGTTGAGGAAACAGGACTGAAAATTCCTGCCCTTGAAGAGGTTGAAAAGATTGACGGTAAGTGGGCTATTGTTACGGATTTTATTGAGGGAAAAACCCTTGCAGAGCTTATGAAGGAAAATCCGGAAAAGCTTGACGAATATATGGAGCAGTTTGTGAATATTCAGCTTAATATGCACAGTGACAGAGCGCCGATGCTTAACCGCCTGTATGATAAGCTGTACAGAAAAATATCCGACTGCGGTCTTGATGCAAGTACACGTTATGACCTGCATACACGCCTTGAA
>CALIRN010000225.1 GCA_938042265.1 uncultured Eubacteriaceae bacterium | reverse complement strand
TAGTGCTGCTGGAAAAATTTTGGATTATAAGTTATTCGCACCCGATATTATCTCTGTAAGTTCCTGCGTGATTGATGCCTGTCTTGCTCTGTTATATTTTGTATTAAGCTCCTCCAGCATATCATCGGCATTTTCCGTAGCCGAGTCCATAGCCGTCATTCTTGCGCTTTGCTCACAAAGGGCAGATTCCGCCATAGCACCGTATATTACGGTATTAATGTACTTGGGCAGCACGTATGACAGCACCGCCTCCGCATTTGGCTCATAAAGAGTAAGTCCTTTATCATCACCGTCGGAAAACTCCTCCATATCAAAGGGCAGTAGTCTTATACAGGTGCTTTCATAGGAGATAGTTGAGTTGTACTTTGTATAGGCAAGGTAAACCTCATCGGTTTTGCCCTCTGCAAAGCGTTTAAGTACCTCCTCGCCTATAACTCTTGCATCCTCATAAACAGGATTTTCGGAAATACCGCGTACACTGCGGCTTATTTCCTTGCCTCTTGACTTAAGGTACTCATAAGCCTTTGAGCCTACCGTAACATAATCGCATACTGTGTCCTGACAAGCCGTCAGGGCAGTCTGACAAACGCTTATATTGTAGCCGCCGCAAAGACCTCTGTCACCTGCCAGCACAATAACCGTAGCACTCTTAACCTCTCTTGGCGTTATATAGGGGTGCCTGATATTTGCCGCCCCCGAAGCCACCTTGGAAATAACGCTTTGCGTCATTTCGGCAAAGGGACGTATCTGCAAAAATCTTTCCTTTGATTTATTCAGCTTGGAGCTTGCCACCAGGTTCATCGCCTTGGTAATCTGACGGGTGCTGCCGACGCTTTTTATACGCCGTTTTATTTCACGCATTCCTCCGCTCATTAAGCCTCACTCCTACTCCTGAAAAATTGCTTTAAACTGTGTAAGAGCTGCCTTAAGCTCACTCTCATTTTCCTCACTTAATACCCTTTTCTCACGTATATCGGTAAGCACATTGTTATGGGATTTTTCCATATATTCAAAAAATTCCTTCTCAAACCTTGCAATATTTTCATTTTCAATATCGTCAAGATAACGGTTTGTAACCGCATAAAGGATAACAACCTGCTTTTCAACCGCAAGGGGCTGATACTGTGGCTGCTTCAATATCTCCATAACCTTTTTGCCGTGGTTGAGTCTATCCAGGGTATCCTTATCCAAATCTGAACCGAACTGGGAGAAACTTTCAAGCTCTCTGTACTGTGCAAGTTCAATTCTGATAGGACCGGCAATCTTTTTCATAGCCTTAATCTGAGCTGCGCCGCCCACTCGTGAAACTGAAAGACCGGCGTTGATAGCAGGACGCATACCCGAGTTAAACAGCTCACTTTCCAGATAGATCTGTCCGTCTGTAATTGAAATTACAT